>JBAUHD010000167.1:0-5469 GCA_049680085.1 Acidobacteriaceae bacterium | reverse complement strand
GACCCCTTGAGTTCCCTCAGGATTTCCTGGTTTCCCTTGGCGTCGAACTTTAGAAACGTGTTATTGGCCAGAACGCCGAAGCCGCTCTTCTCGCAAGCCAGCGCGCAGGAACGCGTGTGGGCGTCGGGATTGGCCGCCACCTTCCTTGAACAATTCACATCGACCAGTGATACGTCTTTGAACGTTGATGTTGCGGCGAAGGCCGGAACCACTCCCAGCCCAGCCAGGATAAGCAATGTTGCAATTTTCTTCATTATGTTTCCTCCAATTCAATCCTTTAGGAAGCCGCTGCAACTTCCGCAGCCGCCGCTATTTCCTTCGCAATCGTCCGCTGCTCCCGTACCGCCGAGAGTTGTACCAGCGCGAACGCCCCGATGGCAATCTCAACATCGCGCATGGCCAGGTCGTAGAACATTCCGGTGGTCAGCAGGTTCGCAACAATCCCCAGCAACCAGAGCATCACGATAAACCCGCCGATCTTCGTCCAGCGGCTTAACACAATCAGCCCGGCGACAATTTCAACCGCCCCCACAATATGCATGAACGTGGGCGTGCTGACCGGAACCACCCTCGTCGCCAATGGACTCAAGTACATTCCCCAATCAGTCAACTTGTCAAAATACTTATCCGCACCGGTAATGATCGGTCCCACTCCCAGGCCGATCTTCAGAGCCCACCACGCCTTATTCAGATGGTTGTCGAAGCCTTTCATAATCCGCCTCTCTGCTCAAAAGACTGCCCGGCAGCGAATCGGTTACACCTCCGGAAGCCTTTTCCCGGAAGATCCACGGCGCAGGGCCGGTTTGTAACCTTTTTCGTCCTCGCCACTCTATTCTTATATGGCGATGGTGATGACGGCAATCCTGGATAAAGCCCGGTTCGAAAGCTGGACCGATGGGGAGATCGTCGAGCGCGTCAAGGCGGGCGAGACCGCCCTCTACGAAATCATTATGCGCCGCTACAACCAGCGGCTCTATCGCGTGGCCCGCGCCATTCTGCGCGACGACGGCGAGGCCGAAGACGTGATGCAGGAGGCGTACGTCCGGGCTTATCAGCACCTGGACCAGTACGCCGGCGCCGCCCCGTTTGCCACCTGGCTGACGCGCATCGCCGTCAATGAAGCGCTGGGCCGGCTCCGAAAGCGCGGCCGCAGCCAGCAACTGGAAGATGAAGAGTGGAATGGAGAAGGTTCTATGAACGCGGCCGATACTTCGCTGGACCCGGAACAGCGCGCCTCCGTTGCCGAACTCGGCCATCTTCTCGAAGAGGCCGTCATGGAGCTTCCCGAGCCCTACCGCCTGGTCGTGATGCTCCGCGACATTGAGGAACTCGGCACTGCCGAGACCGCGGCGGCCCTTGACCTCAGCGAGGAGAACGTCAAGATTCGCCTGCATCGCGGCCATGCCAAGGCGCGGCAATGGCTCTTTGACCGGGTCGGGTCCAACGCGAAGGATGCTTTCGCCTTCATGGGCGTCCGCTGCGATCGCGTGGTCGAAGAGGTCTTCGCGCGACTGGCCAACCAGAACGACGGGGAACCGGCGTAGCTCGAGCCCAATTCAGTCCCACGCCAGCAGAGTTTCAGTAGTGTCTCAGTTTGGATTCTCTGTATCAGGGCACGGCTTCAGCCGTGCCGAAAACGCCTGAAACGTTGGGGGCCTCAGCCCCTGAGCGATGTCTCCCCAAACTGACTCACTACCAAAGCTTCCTCCTCTTGGCGCGAAAACGCATCCGTGCGATAGGATCATTCCATCCTTCCTGAGCAACCGCGGCAGCAGTCGGCGGAGTGCGCGCTCCGCGCGATGCGACGCAAACGCGGCACCGGAGATTGAATGAGCATTAACTCGCACGTAATCAAAGGAACCGTGGTGGGCGCGCTGGGCGGCCTGCTCTTCGGGTTCGACACAGCCGTCATTTCGGGTACTACCCAGGCGCTCACTTCGGCCTATCACCTCACGCCCTTCCTGCTCGGCGTCACGGTCTTCAGCGCCTTGCTGGGAACCGTGATCGCCGCCCTCGGCGCGGGCATTCCCGGACAGCGTTTTGGCCGTCGCGACACCCTGCGGGTTATGGCGATCTTCTACGTCATCTCGGCGCTGGGCTGCGCCTTCGCCTGGAACTGGTGGGCGCTCATCTTCTTCCGCCTCATCGGCGGACTTGGCATTGGCGGCTCTTCCGTGCTGGGGCCCATGTACATCGCCGAGATTGCACCCGCCAAATGGCGCGGCCGCTTGGTCGGCTGTTTCCAGATCAACATTGTCATTGGCATTCTGATCGCCTATCTGTCCAACTACCTCATCGGCTCAGCCCACCTCGGCGCGCATGAGTGGCGTTGGATGCTGGGCGTCTCCGGAATTCCGGCTCTGCTCTTCTTCGCCGCCCTCTACACAATTCCGCGCAGCCCGCGTTGGCTGGTGATGCAGAAAAACCTCTCCGAGGCCCTGCACGTGCTGCGGCTGATTGGAGTCAGCGACCCAAAGGAGGAATTGGACGAGATTGCCGAATCGGTCCACCTCGAGCGCAGCGCCTCGGCTGAGCCCCTGTTTTCCCGCAAATACGCCAAGCCGATTTTTCTCGCCATCACGGTCGGCATGTTCTGCCAGTTGTCCGGCATCAACGCCATCCTCTATTACCTGAATGATATCTTCGCCCTGGCCGGCGCCAACAAGATGTCCGGCAATCTGCAAGCCGTCGCCGTGGGCGCCATGAACCTCGTTGCCACGCTGGGGGCTATGGCCGTCATCGACCGTATCGGAAGAAAGAAGCTGCTGCTGATTGGCACCTCCGGGCTGGTGCTGTGCCTGGCCGGCGTATCGGCCATCTTCCTCACCCACCGGCACATGGACTGGCTGGTCTGGCTATTGATGGCCTATATTGCCTGCTTCGCGATTTCCCAGGGCGCGGTTATCTGGGTCTATGTCAGCGAGGTGTTTCCCAATCGCGTGCGCTCCAAGGGCCAGAGCGTGGGCAGCTCCGCGCACTGGATCACCAATGCCGTCATCTCGCTGGTCTTCCCCATCATGGCCACTTCCTCGGGTGCCTATCCGTTCATGTTTTTCGGAGTCATGATGGTGCTCGACGTCATCATCATTGCCGTCTATTATCCGGAAACCAAAGGCATCTCTCTCGAAAAGATGCAGCATGAGTTT
Source organism: Acidobacteriaceae bacterium (assembly GCA_049680085.1). GTDB lineage: Bacteria > Acidobacteriota > Terriglobia > Terriglobales > Acidobacteriaceae > Silvibacterium. Next base: position 2,323 of record JBAUHD010000167.1, on the reverse strand, counting down.
GGAATTGATTAAAACGAGAGCCTGCAGCCGATCTGGATTTTCCGGTCCCGGTACAGCCCCGCGCTGTTGGTATTCGTAACCTCTCCAAAAGAGGCGACCGGGCTGCCAATCAGTTGCGTCTGCGTCTGCCCATCGGCATTGACGACGGATTCGGTTTTCAGCCCGCTCTCATACGCCAGGCTCACCGTATTCGGGTTTGGATAGGCCCCGCTCTTCGATTGGTTTTCCAGCCGGTAGCCGACCGTCTGAATGTTCGTCACATTCGGATGATTCAGAATATTGAAGGCTTCGGCGTAAAACTCCATCCCGATCCGATCCGTGATGGAGGTCCGCTTGGCTGCGCGCACGTCGAGCCCAATCGCTCCTGGATACCGGAACGTATTGCGGCCCACCTGCGGAAGCAGGTCCTGCCCTCCGGAGCCGTTGAGGCTCGGTCCGAGCCCAGGCGCGGGCCGGGCGCCGTCCGTGATCACGCCTCCCGCCGCCGTGACGTCCTGAAGGCAGTTCGATCCTCCATCAGGCCCGCCCGCGGAGAGCCAGTCATAATTCGAGCACAGCGGCGTGGGCACTCCGCCAACGGTGCGCATGGTGTAGGGTCGCCCCGTGCGCCACTCGCCGAGCGTGGACACCATGTAGCCGTTCGCCAGCCTCCCAAAAAATCCGTTGATGCGCCAAGGCACATGGGCCACCACACCGCCAGAGGCCCGCTGCCGAATATCAAAGTTCGAGGTCCCGCGCTCCAGGCTCATATTGGCCGGATCATACACATGGCTCAAGCTGGCAAAGGTGGCCTCGTTCTGGTTGTCGTCGATGGCGTGCGAATACGTGTACGCGACGTTGAGGCTGATGCTGCGCGACGCCCGCCGCGTGAAGCGCACGACCGCCCCCTGATAGCGCGAATTCGATTCGCTGACGATTTCCGTAATCGGCCCATAGGCCGGGTTGAGCCGCTGGTAATAAAACGGCACGCTGAAGTTGCTCTGGATCGGTCCCAGCCGCTGGGGATTCAGGCGGAAATCCAGCGTGTAGTAAAGAGTCGCAACGGCGGAATGATCAATGTTGGCGTGAATGAACTGGGGCAGTTCTCGCCCGAACGATGCCATGTAGCTCAGTGTGATGGACGAGCTGCGCCCCAGACGCTGCTCAAGTGAAAGGTCAGCCTGCCCGATCTCCGGGTTCTGGAAACGCTTGTCAAAGTAAACCGCGCCGGGCTGCGCGCGAAGCTGGTCGCCCGCGTAGGGATCGGTGTAGGGCGTTTCCGTCGGCGCGAAAACAAAGGGAAACTGCGGCGCGCCACCGTCCAGGGGTCGATAAAAGTAGCTGCGCGCCGAGCGCGCGGAGCCCGTAGAGGTAAGCGCGCTGAACACCGTCGCATTCGAGATGCGTCCGTAGTAAAGTCCGTAGCCGCCGCGCAGCACCGTGTGGCCCGAGCCAAAAATATCCCATGCGAACCCGGCGCGAGGGCCGAAGTTGTTGCGGTCATGGGGCAAGTGGGCCGTTTGTGGAATGTCGGGATTCACAACCAGCTTGTTGGTATTCGGCAGCCGCTCGTAATCGTAGCGCAGCCCCAGCGACAGAATGAACCGCGGCGAAAGACTCCAGTTATCCTCCGCGAAGGCCGCGTAGTCCTCCGTCGAAAACTGCCACGCCGAGGAGCCGACCGTCTGCCGAAACCATGCGTAGCAGGGATAATCGCCCGCGCCCGTCGTGGTCCCGTCGCAACTGTCCGGCGCAAGCAGATCGGCGACGAAGTTCGCGAAGGAGGCGTAGGAGTATTCCCCGTTCTGGTTGGCCACTCCGTTCACTTTGTCTGTGACGTGGTTGAAGTCGTACCCGAAGCGGAAGGCGTGCCGGCCGTGAATCCAGGTAACCGAGTCAACAAACTGCTGGCGGGTTTCCAGCGGATACTCGGACTTGCCTTCCGAAGTCAGCGTCCCGAGTGCAAACCCCGAGCTGCGGTCGAGGGAAATTTCCGGCGCGTGGCCGTAGAGATTCGCCGCAAACTGCTGCTCAAAGTCGGTCGGTGCGGCGGCAAGCTGCGAAAGCAGATCGCGGCTGTACTGATAGCGCGCGTTCGACAGTAAGCCCGGCGCGAAGAAGTATTCCAGCCGCGCGACGGCGGCATCTTCGCTCGTCTGGCTGAGGCCGAAGCTGCCCATGCCATAGGTGGCCGACGCCCCGCTCAACATGCCGTTTGGCGAGTTGCGGCGCATGCGGTTGTATTCGCCGATCAGGTGAATGCGATTGTTGACGCGCCAATCCATCTTCGGAAAAACGATAAGCTGCCGCGATGTCCGAGGCAGATTGCCGAGAATTCCGCCCA
>JBAUHD010000166.1:0-3617 GCA_049680085.1 Acidobacteriaceae bacterium | reverse complement strand
CGCGGCGAGCACACCAGCCGCGTGCTGGACGCGATGCGCGTGGCTGGCGTGGAAACACAGGGCGAGGCGGAGGAAGAGGTTCCATTGGAGATCGCCGCCGAGGAGCAGGATTGAATATGCGATGCGGGTGTCCCCCACTCAAGCCAAAGGCAGGCTTGAGTGGGCCACCCTCCGCTGCATAGACGCAGAGAAGTGCAGGTCCCTCCGCTCCGTCCGCTGACGCGGACTCCGGTCGGGATGACAAGCTGAGTTTGCAGGATATTTCACACAGAAAGAACAGAGGAAACGAAATGCCGAAGACGTATCACGATCAGGATGCGGACCTGTCCATCATCCAGAAGAAAAAAGTAGCGATTATCGGTTACGGTTCGCAGGGCCACGCTCATGCGCTGAACCTGAAGGACTCGGGCGTGGAAGTCCGGGTTGGCCTGCCCACGACCAGCAAATCGATTGACAAGGCGAAGAAGGCCGGCCTTGAAGTGAACACGGTGAGCGACGCGGTGGCGTGGGCCGACGTCATCATGATTCTGACGCCGGACCACTCGCAGGGCGACACTTATGCGAAGGACATTGCTCCGAACCTGAAAGCGGGTAAGACGCTGATGTTCGCACACGGGTTCAACATCCGGTTTGGCGCGATTGACCCGCCGAAGGACATTGACGTTTCGATGGTGGCGCCCAAAGCGCCGGGACATCGCGTGCGCGAGGTATTCACCGAAGGCGGCGGCACACCGGGTCTCGTTGCCATCCATCAGGACGCATCCGGCAAGGCGCTGGAGACGGCGCTTTCCTATGCGAAGGGCATTGGCTGCACGCGCGCGGGCGTGATCCAGACGACCTTCGCCGAGGAAACGGAAACCGATCTGTTCGGCGAGCAGGCCGTGCTGTGCGGCGGTACTTCGGCGCTGGTGAAGGCTGGATTTGAGACGCTGGTGAACGCCGGGTATCAGCCGGAGATCGCCTACTTCGAGTGCCTGCATGAGCTGAAGCTGATTGTGGACTTGATGTATCGCGGCGGGCTGGCGTTCATGCGCTATTCGATTTCCGATACGGCGGAGTACGGCGACTACACGGCGGGTCCGCGCATTGTGACGGACGAGACGCGCGCCGAGATGAAGAGGCTGCTGACCGAAATCCAGAACGGCACGTTCGCGAAGAAGTGGATTGAGGAGAACAAGACCGGACGCAAGCACTTCACCCAGATGCGCAAGGATGAAGCGAACCACCCGGTGGAAGAAGTCGGCGCGCGGCTGCGCGCGGCCATGCCTTTCCTCGATCCGGTGACGGTGAAGGACGGAAGGCCGCAGTCGGACGTGGCGACGGCGTAATTGCGACTCTGCTCTCGGTCCAGGGTGATCGCGCGGACGATACCCCTGGGCCTGGAAGCGAGTCTATTTCCTTGTATGCTTCGATTGTTTCTCTGCCTGCTTCTTCTTGTTGCGCCCGCGCCTCTGCTGACGGCGCAGGCAAGCTTGCGTTGCCCGATGAGGCCCGCATCGCTCAAGGCCATGCTGCATTGCTTCCGGCCGCTGCTGGTGTTCAGCCCTTCGTCCAGGGACGCGCGGCTGAAGAAGCAAAACCGGATTCTGGACGCCGCGGCGGATGACATGATGGACCGCTTCGTGATGCTGACCCCGGTGGTCCCGAACGCGGAGAAGTACGTGACGCCGCTGGACACGCCCTACATCGTGCTGAAACCGGGCGCGATGCATGAGATCCGGACGCGGTTTCGTGTTCCACGCGACCGTTTCGAGGTCCTGCTGCTTGCCGAGGACGGGCGGGTGCTGCTGCGCAGCGACGAGCCCATCGACGTGACGCGGCTGAACACGCGCATTGACGCGCTGCCCCAGCGACAGAGAGAGATGCGGCGGCGGGGCGCGAACTGAAGCGCCAGCCTGTGCATCGCCGCGGCGGCGCATCGGTTAGCATCAGAAAGAGGCCAGTGCCATGACCACCGCCAATTCCCTGCCCACCCTGGATACGGTTGCCGCGAATCCGACTCCTGTTGCGGAAATCATTGAAGCTCTGAAGCGCGTCGCTCCATTGCACGGCATGGAGGAGTGCGAACTGGAGTGGCTGGCCACCCACGGAGTTGAGCGCAAGGTTGCGACCGGGACCACGCTGTTTCATGAAGGCGATGTTGCGGACCGGATGACGATCCTGCTGAAGGGTGAAGTGCATGTCCGGCGGGAGCGGGGCGGGCCGGCGGCGCTGTTCATTGGGCGAACGGGGCTGATCACGGGTCTGCTTCCGTTCTCGCGCATGAAGACCTACGGCGGTCACGGCTTCGCAGTGACGGACGTCTGGTGGTTGGAGTATCCGCGCGAGATGTTCGCGGAGATGACGGCGGAGGTGCCGTCGATGACGCAGCGGTGCGTCAGCGTGCTGCTGGACCGCGTGCGCGAGATTACGCGGCTGGAGCAGCAGGCCGAGAAGCTGAACGCGCTGGGCAAGCTGGCCGGGAACCTGGCGCATGAAATGAACAATCCGGCGTCGGCGGCGCAGCGGGCGGCTTCGGGACTGCTCGACGAGCTGCGCGTCTACGGCCACGAGAAGTACCGCATGGGCGGGCTGTGCCTGGACGAGGCGCATCTGCTGCGCATCCGCGACTGGCAGGAGTCGGCGCGCGGGCAGCGGAAGCTGCTGACGGCGGACCCGGTGGGCGGGGCGGCGCGCGAAGACGGCGTGCAGGCCTGGCTGAAGGAGCGGGGCGTCGAGCAGACCTGGAAGATCGCTCCCGAGCTGGCCGAGTTGGGGGTAACGTCGGCGGAGCTTGAGCCGCTGGGCGAGTTCCTGGACGCGGAGGCGCTGGGTGTGGTGTTGGGGCAGTTCGCGTCGTCGGTGCGGGCGGAGCGCATTGCCGAGGCGATGCTGGATTCAACGGCGCGGATCTTCGATTTGATCCGGGCCATCAAGGACTACTCTTACCTCGACCAGGCGCCGATTCAGGATGTGGACGTGCGGCAGGCGCTCGAAAATACACTCGCCATGCTGCAATCGCGGCTGGCGCACGTTGAAATCGAGCGACGCTATGAGCCCGAGCTGCCGACCCTCGCAGCCTTCGGCAGCGAGCTGAACCAGGTGTGGACGGCGCTGCTTGAAAATGCTTTAGATTCAATCAACAACAACGGGAAAATCACTCTGGCGGTGCGCCGGTCCGGGGACATGCTGCTGATCGAGGTCTGGGACAACGGGCCGGGGATTCCGAAGGATTTGCAGGACCGCATCTTTGAGCCGTTCTTCACCACCAAGCCGACGGGCAGCGCTCTGGGATTGGGGCTGGACACGGCCCAGCGCATCGTGCGGCGGCATCGAGGCTTCATCCACGTCCAGTCGGAGCCGGGTTCGACTTGCTTTGAGGTGCGGCTGCCGGTGGATCAGCTCCAGGCGTATTAGCCGTCAAATTCAGCAAATTTCTGTTTGGAAAGTGCTGTAGTTCGTTAATTCTAATGAGTTTTCATAAATGGAGTTTGCTGTAGTTCATTGATTTTGTTGGGTTTTCAGGGAAATTTATTGGGGTTTCGCGGGGGATGTACCCCGAAAGAAGTGCAGGTCCCTTCCGCTACGCTTCCTTCAGTCGCTTCGGTCGGGATGACAAAATTCTTTGGTGGCGATTG
>JBAUHD010000165.1:0-4973 GCA_049680085.1 Acidobacteriaceae bacterium | reverse complement strand
TTTATTTTTGACGGCGGGGCGCGGCGTGCCGCCGATCAGCAGATTGAAGAGCTGGCCAAAACCGGGGCGGATTTCCTCGCCTACACCGATGACGCTTACCCGGAGCGGCTGCGCGAAATTTTTGATCCTCCCGTGCTGCTTTGGATTCGCGGCAACCCGCAACTGCTGGCGCAGCCCTCGATCGCGGTGGTGGGCACGCGCCATCCCACTCCATACGGGACGGGCATGGCGGAAATGCTGTCGCGCGATCTTGCCAACCGCGGGCTCATAATCCTGAGCGGCATGGCGCGCGGCGTCGACACCTCGGCGCATCGCGGGGCGCTCGCCGCCAAGCGGCCTACCATCGCCGTCTGGGGAACCGGTGTCGATGTGGTCTATCCCAAAGAGAACAAATCGCTCGCCCAGCAGATCGTTGCCGAGGGCGGGTCGATTCTCTCCGAATTGCCGCTGGGGACTTTCCCCGCTCCGCAGAATTTCCCGAAACGCAATCGCATCCTCAGCGGAATGAGCGTTGGCGTGCTGGTGATTGAGGCGGCGGAATATAGCGGGACGCGCGTGACCGCCCGCTGCGCGCTGGAACAAAACCGCGACGTGTTCGCGGTCCCCGGCAACGTGACGACCAAGAATGCCTGGGGCCCTAACACGCTGATTAAACAAGGCGCGAAGCTTACTGCCACCTGGGAGGACGTGTGGGAGGACCTGTCGACCCCGGTGCGCCTGCAACTTGAAGCGCAACTCGGCGCTGAATCCAATACCGAGCCTGCCGCATCCCTATTCCAGCAGGAGCCCTTGCCTGCGAACGAGGCTCGCGTCATGGGCGTGCTTCGCCATGACGAAGCGTTGCAACTTGACGAAATCATGGAAAAACTGGAGCCTGAACTTAGTTCCTCGGAGATTTTTACCGCTCTCTTTGAATTGGAACTGGCAGGGCGCGTCCGGCAACTTCCCGGAAAAAACTACGTCAAAACTTTCTGAATTTGCCCGCATCTGTCATGGTAATGGAGAAAAGTGAAGCGTCCTGCTTCACAATTGCGGTCCGCCGCGTCTGGTAATATGCGTTTCGGTTGTAGAGGAAAAGAATGAGCAAATCACTTGTGATCGTCGAATCGCCCGCGAAGGCCAAAACGATCAGCAAATATCTCGGCAAGGATTTCATCGTCGAGGCCTCCGTTGGCCACGTCAAGGACCTGCCTAAGAACAAGATCGGTGTGGACCTGATAAACGGCACCTTCGAGCCGGAGTTGATCGTGATTCCCGGCAAGGAAAAGGTGATGGACCGGCTGCGCAAGCTGGCTAAAAGCGTGGATAACGTCTATCTCGCGCCCGACCCCGACCGCGAAGGGGAGGCCATCGCGGCGCATCTTGAGGATGAGCTGCGCGCCTCGGTGAAGAAAAACGCCATCCATCGCGTGACGTTCAACGAGATCACCCCGAAGGCCGTGAAAGACGCCTTCCAGCACGCCCGCGACGTGGATCGGAACCTGGTCGATGCCCAGCAGACGCGCCGCGTTCTGGACCGCATTGTGGGCTATCAGATCTCGCCGCTGCTGTGGGACAAAGTGCGCCGCGGCTTGTCGGCAGGCCGCGTACAGACCGTGGCGGTGCGCCTGATTGTCGAGCGCGAAGAGGAAATCAAGGCGTTCGTCCCGGTCGAATACTGGACCATCGACGCGATTCTGAACGTGCTGGCGGAGCCGGGGCGGGAGTCGTCTCTGATCACCGCGCGGTTCATCGGCATTGACGGCGAGCGCGCCAAAGTTGAAACCGTAAGTCAGTCCGCCGTGCCCGACGAGGCCACCGCGCGGGGCATTGTCCAGGCCACGACCCAGGCGCAATGGTCCGTCCAGTCCGTCGAGAAAACGGAACGAAAAGGCAACCCTCGCGCGCCATTCACCACCAGCACGCTACAGCAGGATGCGGCGGGCAGACTTGGATTCAGCGTCAAGCGCACCATGGGGGTCGCGCAAAGGCTGTATGAGGGAATCGAGATCGGTAGCGAGGGCGCTGTCGGCCTGATCACCTATATGCGTACCGATTCGACCCGCGTTGCCCCCGACGCCATCTCCGATGTGCGCGAGTGGATCGGCAAGAAACTTGGCGACACGTATCTTCCGCAGGCGCCGAACACGTTCAAGTCCAAGAAGTCCGCGCAGGACGCGCACGAGGCGATCCGCCCGTCGCGTCCCGAACTGCACCCGGACGAGATTCGGCGGCACCTTTCCGAAGAGCAATACAAGCTGTACAGGCTCATCTGGCAGCGGTTTGTGGCTTCGCAGATGATGCCCGCGATTTACGACGTCACCACCATCGCCATCGATGCGAAGAGCGACCGGACCTACAACTTCAGGCTGACGGGGTCGGTGCTGAGGTTTGACGGATACCTGAAGGTCTATCAGGACGAGAGATCGGGCGATGGAGAAGACGATCAGGATCTGCCCGGAATGCGCGAGGGCGAATCGCTGACGCCCGCGAGTAAAGATCAGCTTCACCAGATGGCGGTTCGCAGGCGCGAGGCAAAGCTGGCCGAAGCTCGCAAGCAATACCGGCAGCAGGTGGCAAAAATCGAGGCGAAGAACGAAAACGCGGATGAGGGCACGCAGCAGCCGGTGCCGGCTTTCGTTGAGCCGGCAATTGAACTTGTGGAGCGCAATGCGGTCGATGCGGTGCAGAAGTTTACGCAGCCGCTGCCTCGCTATAACGAAGCCTCGCTGGTCAAGGAACTCGAAAAGCGCGGCATTGGACGGCCCTCCACCTACGCCTCCATCATCACGACCATTCAGGATCGCGAGTACGTGGCGAAAATGGGCGGCAAACGGAGCGGGCCGTTCGTTCCCACCGAGATCGGCAACGTGGTGAACGGGCTGCTGGTAAAGAATTTCCCCTACATCTTCGATACCCAGTACACGGCGAAACTCGAAGAAGAGCTGGACGACATCGAAGAGGGCAAGGAGAAGTGGACCGACCTGCTCACGGCCTTCTACCGCTACTTTGAGGAAGAGCTGAAAATCGCGGGCACGCAGATGGAAGACATCAAGCGCATGGAGCGGCCCACCGATCAGGTGTGCGACCTGTGCGGCTCTCCGCTGCTGCTGAAGTGGGGAAAGTTCGGATCGTTCTATGCGTGCAGCGCGTACGACAAAAAGAAGCCGGGAAGCTGCACGTTCACGAAAGAAAATTATGACGCGAAGCCGAACCTCGCCCCGCCCGGAGAGGAAGTCACCGAGCAGGAAGAAGAGTATTGCGAGAACTGCGGGCGCGTTATGGTTCTGCGCAACGGGCCGTGGGGACCGTTCATGGCCTGCCCCGGCTACAACGAGGATCCGCCCTGCAAGACGGTGCGCCGCCTGAACCAGAAGCAGCAGCAGAAGCCGCCGCAGCCGCTCGACGAGAACTGCCCGAAATGCGGCAAGCAGCTTGTGCTGCGCAACGGGCAGTATGGCGAGTTTGTTTCGTGCTCCGGCTATCCGAAGTGCAAGTACATCAAGCAGAACACCATCGGGGTGAAGTGCCCGAAGTGCGCCGCGGGCGAAATTGTCGAGAAGAAGGCGCGCCGCGGCGGAAACGTGTTCTACGGCTGCTCGGAGTATCCGAAGTGCGACTTCACGACGAATGCAAGGCCGGTGGACAAAAAATGTCCCGAGTGCGGCAGCCCTTATCTGCTGGAGAAGACGCTGAAATCGGGCGTGTATCTCGTCTGCCCGAACAACAAGAAGCCGTCTGCCGACGAGGTCGCCGCGCCGAAAAAGCGCGCCAAAAAGGGCGAGCCCGAGCCGGAAGTCGCGTGCAGCTATACCAAGCGCATCGGCGACGCGCCTCCGCCGGAGGAGAAGAAACCCGCGCCGACGGCCAAGACGCACGGCCCGGTTGTGGAGCAATCCGCATAAAAGCGAAAGCGGCGAATGGTAATCTCAAGACGACCATGAGACTCCCCGCCGCTTTGCTTCTCATCGCCACATTTTTCCCAGTGTTTGCCTGCTGCCAGACCTGGAGCCAGGACGCGCTGCCGCGGCAATGCCTGCTCAGCAGGCCGAAAGTCTGCGCCCTCCATGTGGTCCAGGATGAAGAAGGCATCCTTGCAAGCCCCTCCCGGACCTCGGCTAAAGATCTTCTCTGGCTCGTTCCCTTCGGCGTGGCAACCGGCGTCGCCATTGATTACGACGCTCACGCCATGCGCTCGCTTGGTGTCGATCCGCAGCGCGAAAACCGCTTCGAGACGATTTCCGATTTCGGCGCCATCTATGCGCCCATCGCAGCGTCGGGGGCCGGATATTTCATCGGCAATGCGACCCACAACGGTCTGATGCGCGAGACCGCGGTGCTCTCCGCCGAGGCCGCGGTGGACTCCGTGATCCTCGATGAAGGTTTGAAGTATGCCATCAACCGGGAGCGTCCCGACCAGGGCGACGGCACCGGCCGCTTCTGGCCGCATGGAACCAGGACCTGGCCGGACGGGCAGTCGATGCCTTCCGGGCACGCCATGGTCGCCTGGTCGTTTGCTCATGTGGTTGCCGACCAGTACAGCGGCCCGGCGACGAAAGTGGTGGTCTATTCGCTGGCGACGACGGTTTCGGTTTCCCGCGTTCTCGCGCGCCAGCATTTCCCCTCCGACGTGCTGGTGGGCAGCGTTTTCGGCTATCTTATCGGCGGATACGTCGAGCATCGCCGTTCGCGGGAATCGGCCTTTTCGCTCTCAACTGTGGCGACGCCGAATGGACGGGGACTCCAGCTTTCCTATAATTTTGCGCATTAGGCAGAGCGAGGTTTCATCCCATGCTTCATCCAATGTTCCAGGATATGTTTTCCGTCCCCATCCCCATCCTTGAGAAGATTCTCCGGCCCATCCTTGTTTACTTCGCGCTGATCGCGCTGCTCCGCGTTTTCGGCAAGCGCGAACTGGCGCAGCTCAACCCGTTTGATCTGGTGGTGCTGCTCTCGCTTTCCAACACGGTGCAGAATGCGATCATCGGCAACGA
>JBAUHD010000164.1:0-4778 GCA_049680085.1 Acidobacteriaceae bacterium | reverse complement strand
ACCAGATACACTGGCCCGACACCACAATCCCAGTGGAGCGCGCCGCGGAAGTCCTGCTCGCGCTCTATCAGGAGGGTTGTATCCGCGCCATTGGGGTCAGCAATTTTTCCGCCGCACAAATGGAGGCATTCCAAAGCGTGGCGCCGCTGCACTCGAACCAGCCGCCTTACAACTTGTTCGAGCGCGCCATCGACAATGAAACGCTGCCGTACTGCCAAGCGCATTCCATCGCGGTGCTGACCTACAGCTCGTTGTGCCGTAGCCTGCTGGCCGGGCGTCTTACCCCGGAGATGCAATTCCCGGAAGGCGATATTCGCCGCGTCGATCCAAAATTTCAGCCGCCCCGCTTCGCGCAGTACCTTCAGGCCGTGGCCAGGCTCGACGCATTGGCCCGCGAGCGCTACGGCAAAACCGTATTGGAAGTAGCTGCGCGCTGGGTGCTTGACCGCCCCGGAGTGAGCGCCGCGCTGTGGGGCGCAAAGCGTCCCGAGCAACTGATTGCCGTGGATAAAATCTTCGGTTGGAAGCTGGACGAGGCGGCCATGGCGGAGATCGACAGGATCGTGCGGGAGTCGGTCCCCGACCCGGTCGGGCCGGAGTATCTCACCCCAGGCGTCCGCTAACAAAAAAAGACCCGCGCCGGAGGGCCAGCGCGGGCTGTGACAAATTGTTTACTGGCCGCTCACTACGCCTACGACGTTGGTTGCTTGGTGGCGGGAGGGAGTGTCCAGTCTCTTTGTGATCTGGGCGCCAAGCTGCACCGCGCGCAGATTATGGCGGCTGCCCTGGTCATCGAAATTGAGGATCAGCTTTTCGTCTCCGGGATTGGAATCAGCCGGCCCGGTGACCCATCGAACCGATATTTTCGTATCCGTCGCGCTGCTCAGCGTCAGCATATTGTGAAACGTGTCACCCGTGGCGACATACTGCCCGGCGGGGTAGCTATGCCCCTGGATTGCGAAGTTGAAAGGGATCGTCACCTCCGCTCTGTTGGCGGCAAACGCGGCCGTAGCACAGAGAAAAGCGGTGGCAAGAACGGCGGTATGGATCATGATTCTCATGGTGTTTTCTCCTTACGAAGAGGACACTAGGCGCGGGCGAAAACACCTGTCGTTAAATCCGCGTGGAAAAATCGTCAAATTTCAGGACATGATTTTGACGACCGCGCAAAGCTCGGTTCCCCCCCGGGGAAAACAGGCATTTCTTTTGAGCGGTAGTATGGTGTGCATGGTTCGGCTGATGGGAGGACGCGCGATGCAGGCGACTCGCAGGCGAATGATTGTCACGATGACCAGCGCCCTGGCGGCTGCGTTTGCGACCCGGAAGGTCTCCGGCCAGTCGAGAACAGCCAGCCCGCGGCCCATGGCTTCCCCGAATGCGCCGCAAGACCAGAATGTCCCGGCGGGCCTGGATGGCGCGGACATTCCGGTGACCAACGGGCGACGGGTGATTCCGCCGGCCACGTGGGTGGAGATCAAATCAGACGCGCAGAAGCTGCTCGCCATGGCCACCGATTTCAAAAAGCAGGTGGACCAAACAAATTTAGGCGCGACGCTGCCGCTGCCGCTCATTCAGCAAGCACGCCGGATCGAAAGACTAGCGAAGGAAATCCAGAAGCGCATGAAGGGCTAGCCGCTACTGAGAGTTGGGTTTCAGAATCGAGTCATTCCGGGCAGCGGCCGGCGCGGGTTGCGCCTCCATCGCCTTGAGCTGCATAAATGTGGCGCGCTCGGCTGCGGCCTTTTCAGGCTCGTTCGCTTTCGCGTATGCCCTCGCCAGCGCAAAGTGAATTTCCGGCGCGCTGGGCTTCCGAGCATTGGCGCTTTCCAGCTCGACGATTGCCTTCTTCGCATCCCCGTTTTCGAGCCACGCGCGGCCAAGTTCATAGTGTGCTTCCGCCGAGTCCGGAGCCAGCGCCGCCGCGGTCTGCGCAGCCTGGAGCGCATCCGCGGGCAGGTGTTGCCGAACCGAGATGGACGCAATCTTGATCCACGGCAGCGCACTCTTCGGCGAGAGCGCGGTTTCTTCCTTCATCTGTGCTTTGGCGTCGTCGTATTGCGAGAGAGACTCGAGCGCCCCGCCGTAGGCGTAGTGCAGCCACGGAGTGTCAGGGTATTTGGCAATGAGTTTTTGAAAAGCCGGGAACGCCTCGCTATACCGGCTGGCCAGCAGCAGCTCCACGATTCCGCCCGCCGATTGCGCCAGATCGCGATGTGGCGCATCGAGCGTGTCGGGGAGGGACGGCATCCGAAGCAGCGCCAGCCCCAGCGCGAGCTGAATGTCCGACGCCAGCGGCGGTTTGCCGGCAAGAGGCTTCAGCAGTGTGGTGGCGGCGTCGAACTGGCCTTCGCGAATCATCAGCAGCGCCAGGCGGTCGGTGGCAAGCTGCACGGAGCCCGCGCCGCCCTTCAACCCCAGGTCCACGCCGCGCTGAAGGTGGATGCGCGCGTTGCTGTAGTCCTTCAGCGCGAATTCGGACAATCCCATGACGGCCCATGCGGTCCCGTCCTCAGGCTTGCGCTCCACCCAGGTTTTCAGCGCCGCCAAGGCCTCTGGATAATGCCCCTGGGAGTAGTCCTTCATGGCCGCGTCCCACATCGCCGAATTCTGGGGCGCACCGTGGGAGTGCGCGCTATAGAGCGCCATCATGCCCGCATCGCGTTGCGGCCTGTGCGGCAGCCCCCCCGCCTTGCCGGTTTCGAGCGCAGCCTGCTCAGTTTTGCCGTTGGCCGCGAGCGCTTTCGCCAGCGCGTCGTGCGCGGTGGGGGACTCGGCATCCAGCAGAACCGCGTGCTTCGCGGCATCGAGCGCCTGCTGCGGCTGCTTCAGGAGCAAGGTCAACCGGCTGATCTCAATCCACGGCAGCGGACTCGTGGGAGAAATCGCCGCCTCAAGCTTCTGTTGCTCAAGGGCTTCCTGTGTCTTTCCCGCTGAGGCCAGCGCGAGTCCGTAAGCGTAGTGCAGCCACGGAACCTGTGGATATCCCCGGATCAACGCGGAGAGCTCCTGTTGCGGATCGGCGGCGGCAGCGGCCGCCCCAGCCGCCTGAAGCAGCCCGTCTTTCGCCGGATCAACTTCCGAGGGAAGCAGCGGAACCCGCAGCACGGCCAGCCCCAGCGCCGCCTTCGCCTGTGAGGGAATGGAGCTGCCGAACGCTGAATGAATGAATGATGTCGCGCTATCAAAATTTCCCGAGCGGATGAGCAGCAGCGCAAGGTGGTAGGCGGCCACGTGCGCGATTTCCGGGTCCTGGCTCCCACCCAGCTTCCGCGCTTTCTCCAGACTTGTGAGCGCGGCGTCATAGTCCTTTGTCTCGAACTGCGAGAGCCCGAGGATGGTCCAGGCTTGTGCCGCATCGGGCGCAAGCCCCGTGAGCTTGCGCAGGGAGGCAACGGCATCGGCGTAGTGGCTCGCCTGATACTGCATCGCTCCAAGCTCCCACCAGCCTTCCGCCCATTCCGGCCGCAGCGCGACTGCGCGGCCGTAGTCGCGGATGGCCTCCTCGGCGTGGCCGGCGTCGCGCGCCGCATCGGCCGCTTTTTGTATTGCCTGGAAACTCTGGTCCGCACTGCTTTGGGCTGGGGCCCCTGCGGCCAGCGAGAACGCCAGCGTGCAAAGCAAAGCGGCGCGGCAGGGATGAATCGAAGGCATAGGAAACTTTCTCACCTAGGACGCCTCTTGTGCTAGTGCGGCGTTTGGCCGTTCGTATTTGGTATCGTTCAGGGAATGGCCCGGCCCCGCCTGTTTCCTTCTGTTTCCCGCCGCCGCTTCCTCTCGGGCGTCATTCCCGCCGCGCTTTCGCTGCGCGGCCTGCCGCTGCTGGCCGCCAGCGCCCTGACTCCGCCCGCCTTCGAGCGAATTTCCCCGGTCTGCAGCGGCATTACCTGGGTCCATACCGCGGGCAAATCGGCGGCCAGGCACCTGCCCGAATCCAGCGGTCCGGGATGCGCCTTTCTCGACTACGACAACGACGGCTGGATGGACATTTACCTGGTCAACAGTGGCAAGGCGGATTTCTACACCCCGCCCAGGCCGCTCCGCAACGCGCTCTACCGCAACAATCGCGACGGAACCTTTACTGACGTCACGGAAAAAGCCGGCGTCCCTGGCGGCGGCTACGGGATGGGCGTCGCCGTCGGCGACTACAACAACGACGGCCTTCCCGATCTCTACGTCACTCAAGTGGGACGCAACATCCTCTACCGCAACAACGGCGACGGCACCTTCACCGACGTGACAGAAAAAGCCGGAGTGGTCTGCGAAGGGTGGAGCACGAGCGCCGTATGGTTCGATTACGACAACGACGGACGGCTCGACCTGTTCGTCTGCCAATTTGTCGAATTCGACAAGACGACCAGTTGCGGGCTCGACGCGCGCGGCAGGCGCCACTACTGCATTCCCAAAATATTCAAGCCACGCCCGAGCTGGCTGTTCCACAACAACGGCGACGGCACATTTACCGATGTCAGCCAGGAATCGGGGATTCGCGGGCACTTGGGCAAGGCCTGGGGCGCGATTGCGACCGATCTCGACAACGATGGCCGTATGGATCTTTTTGTGTCGAACGATACGGTGGCGAATTTTCTTTTTATGAATCGTGGCGGCGGCAAGTTCGAGGAGAACGGCTTCGCCGCCGGCGTCGCCTACAGCGGCGAAGGACGCGCCCGCTCGGGCATGGGCGTCGATTCCGCCGACTACGACAACGACGGATGGATGGACCTCTTCGTCGCCAACATCGATGAGGAGATTTTCTCGCTCTATCACAACAACCACGACGG
>JBAUHD010000163.1:0-18605 GCA_049680085.1 Acidobacteriaceae bacterium | reverse complement strand
TAAGGTGCGGGTAGCTAAGGTGCGGGTAGCTAAGGTGCGGGTAGCTAAGGTGCGGGTAGCGGCAGCATCGGTTTGTCACGCCGCGGCTGCTTCCCCCTACAACCCCTTGCCGACACTTCTCCGGCAGAAACCTGTCTGAACCTGCTTCTTCCAAGTATAGCGAGGCAGCCTAACCCAGCGTCCCCGCAGTCACCGGAGCCAGTTCTCGCAGACGGCTCACCGCGGCGGGAATGATTTCCAGCGCCTCATCCACATCCTGCTCGGTGTTCAGCTTGGTCAGGCTGAAGCGCAGGCTGGCCCGCGCCCGCTCCGGACGAAGCCCCATCGCCGTCAGCACGTGCGACGGCTCGCTCGCTCCCGATGCGCACGCCGAGCCGCCTGAAACCGCGATGCCCTTCATGTCGAGCGCAATCACCAGAGCTTCGCCCTCAAGATTATTGAAGTAAAGGTTCGTTGTATTCGGAACCCGCGCCTGCCCCGCGCTGTTTACCCCGGAGCCTTCCACTCTGGCCAGAACGCCAGCCTCCAGCCGGTCCCGCAGCGCGGCCAGCCGCTCCAGCGTGCCGTTCGTTAGCGACTGTGCCGCCAACTCCGCTGCCTTGCCCAGGCCGACAATTCCGGCCACGTTCTCCGTGCCCGCCCTCCGCTGCCGCTCATGCGTGCCGCCAAAAAATAGCGGCTCCAACTGCGTGCCCCGGCGCACAAACAAAACCCCCGTGCCCTGCGGAGCATGAAATTTGTGTCCGGAAATACTCAGGAGGTCGCAGCCAATCGCCTGCGTGTCCACCGGCATTTTTGAGATGGCCTGCACCGCGTCTGTGTGAAACCAAACATCGGCTTCCTGCGCGATGCGCCCAATCTCCTCCACCGGCTGGATCACTCCAGTTTCGTTGTTCGCCGCCATCACGCTGATCAGCTTGGTGTTCGGGCGCAGCGCCCGCCGCACCTCGGCGGGATCAATGCGGCCATCCGCCGAAACCGGCAGGAAGGTCACTTCCAGTCCGCGCTGGGCCAGCTTTTCTCCCGCGTGCAGCACGGCATGGTGCTCAATGGATGAAGTAATCACGTGATCGCCCGGCTGCACCAGCCCGAACACAGCGAGATTATCGCTCTCCGTCCCGCCCGAGGTGAAGACGACCTCCGACTCGCGGCAATTCAGCAGCCGCGCCACGCTGGTCCGCGCCCGCTCCACCGCCCCCCGCGCCTGCTGCCCCGGCTGATGAATCGACGAGGCGTTTCCAAAACTTTCCGTCAGCCACGGACGCATGGCCTCAAACACCTCCGGAACCAGCGGCGTGGTGGCGTTCGCGTCCATGTAAATGCGTCGCATCCTGCGTCTATTTTATAGCCGCCGTCCCGCTCGCGCCGCAAAAGCCGGAGCTAAGCAACTGCCTTTGCCCGGCGCGACTCCTAATGAGGAGAAGCAATCACGTTCCTGAAATCCGCCCTGTTCCCGGGTAGCCGGCACGCCAGCCCAGTTGCGGAACCGCTCTTCCTTCAACGGGAACGTCAAAGCACGCCAGCACGAACGCAAGCCAGCTCTATGCTGAACGGTCGTTTCGGCGCCGGATCTCCGGGTTGCAGGACCCCGGAAGCTCCGCTCTATTTCCTGCGAATCAGATGAGGGTTTTGCGTATGTATCACCATGTGAAAAAGCTGATGTACACCGTCAACGTCGGAACGCCCGACCCGCCCTTCGGCAAAATGCTGCTCGAGCAGTTTGGCGGAGCCAACGGCGAGCTCGCCGCCGCCATGCAATACACCATCCAGGGCTGGAACTGCGAGGACGCGCCCCGCCGCGACCTGCTCATGGATATCGGCACCGAGGAATTGAGCCATCTGGAGATCGTCGGCGCGCTCATCCGCATGCACCTCAAGCCCATGAAGTCCGACCGCGCCGCCGCCGACACCGATCCGCTGGTCACAATTGCCGGCGGTGGCGGCGTTAGCCTTTGCAACTCCGCCGGAACCGCATGGACCGCCGACTACCTGAAGATCACCGGCGACCTCTCCGTCGATCTGCGCAGCAACATCGCCGCCGAGGCGCGCGCCAAAATCGTCTACGAACGGCTCATCGGATTTACCGATGATGTGGGCACGCGGGAGGCGCTGCAATTCCTGATGACCCGCGAAATCACCCACATGCGCTCCTTCGCGGCCGCGCTCGAAAGCATGGAGAAGCCCGCCTATTCCATCGGAACCATCGCTCCCACGCCGTCGCTGGTGGATGAGTACTTCAACGCCTCGACCGGCGAAGGCGAGTTGGGCAAAGACCACGTTGGCCCGTGGAACGAGGGCAACGGTCTGCACATGGCCAACTCCAAACGCGAGGGCGGGGATGGGCTGAGCGTCAAACCCTACCAGCCCCAGCCGGGATCGGAAACGACTTCCGCGCACGACTCCACCCCGGTGGGAGCGGCTCAGTTCACGCGGTCAAAAGCCGCCTGAGCGAACTTTGCAGACAAAAGGCCGGGAGGCTCACTCCTCCCGGCCACTTTTTTGCTCATCATTTTTTTAGATGGAAACAGATTCATTTCCGCGACCACCGGGAGCGGCCACAAAGGCTGGAGTCAGGATGGCGCGAAGCGCGTGTGCCTGGACGGCGAGTCCCGTGTGCCTGGGCGGCGAGTCCCCCAAACGTTAAAGCGCCCGGATTCCTGTTTAAAGGAATCCGGGCGCTAGAGCAGCCCTCCCCCAGAACTGCCCACGTTGTCAAAGTAGAGTCTTTCCGCAATTCTGGCAAGGAATCTTAGGTAATTTTGGAGTAACTGGAAAATTGATTACCGATGCCAAGCCATTCGTTACCAGACCCTCGCCGCCTGAGTCTCCAATCGGCAGCGCAGAATCTCTACCGATTCACCCGCGCCCAGCGCCTCCCGGACCCGCTTTTCCACAGCGTCGGAGTGCGTTTCTGAGTCGATGAGAACGAGCACTCCAGGGCCGGCCCCGCTCAGCGCCACGCCCAGAACCCCCTGCGTCCC
Source organism: Acidobacteriaceae bacterium (assembly GCA_049680085.1). Lineage (GTDB taxonomy): Bacteria > Acidobacteriota > Terriglobia > Terriglobales > Acidobacteriaceae > Silvibacterium. Next base: position 15,624 of record JBAUHD010000163.1, on the reverse strand, counting down.
CGACAGCGGCAGCAGTTGCGGCAGCAGCGGGCAAACCGCGCTGCGATACGGCTGGTGCATGCGGTCGCGCATGGCTTCGGCAACCAGGTCCCCGCGCCCGGTAGCAAACGCGGCGGTCAGCAGGGCCACTCGCTGGAGATTCGCCACCACGTCCGCGCTTGAATAACTTTCCGGAAGCACTGCCCGCGACGCGGTGGTGGCCAGCGGCTTTTCCGGCAGCACAATCAGCGCCCGCCACGCCGCCGGAGGCGCAATCGAAACCGCGTGCAGATTCTCTCCGTCCCAACATCCCGCCACAAATCCGCCCATCCAGCAGGCCGCCGTGTTGTCAGGATGTCCCTCCAGCCGCGTAGCCTCGGCCAGAATCGCCTCACGCGACCAGCCCAGCCCCCCAAAGTGCGCCGCCAGCGCCACCCCGGCCAGCCGCACCGCCGCCGACGACCCGCAGCCCATGCCCAGCGGAATCCCGTTCGCGACCACCAGCGCCAGCGGCCTCACCGCGCGCCCGTTCGCAACCAGCGTGTCCCGATAGACATCGAGCAGGAGATTCCGCTTCAGCGCGCCGCAAATCTTCGGCCCGCGCCCGCTGGCCTGAATCGAAAACGACTCCGCCTCGCGCGCCGTAATTTCCAGATACAAATCCAGCGCCAGCGCCAGCGCGTCAAACCCCGGCCCCAGGTTCGCCGAAGTCGCCGGCAGGCGCAGATGCAGTTCGCCTGTGCCTGGCTGATTGTTTATGGCAATTCCCATTTCTCTATCGCCTTACCAGAGGCTCATTCTATTTACGACCAGCGGGAGTGGCCAGGGACGTTCGCACTCAATGGCGCGAAGCGCGTGTGCCTGGACGGCCAGTCCTCACTGTGCTTTCTCCAACTCGCGCAGCACCGCCTCGGCGTCCGCCTCCAGCTCAATGGTGTTGCGCCTCGTCACTTCAATCTCCTCGCGCAGCGGACCAATCTCCTCGTCGCGCAGCAGTGTTCCGCGATGGTAGTGGATGGTATAGTCCGAATCCTTCAGCGTGTGCCCGGTCAGCAGCAGCACCACACTCTCGTTCACGCCGATCTTGCCTTCGGCCATAAACTTCTTCAGCCCCACCAGCGTCACGGCGGAAGCCGGCTCACAGCCAATGCCTTCCGCGCCGATCTCGGCTTTGGCCAGCGCAATCTCGGCTTCGGTCGCCTGCTCCACCCAGCCGCCGGTGGCGCGCACCACCTTCACCGCCTTCTTCCACGATGCGGGATTCCCAATCCGAATCGCGCTCGCCCGCGTGTTCGCCTCCACCGCCACCAGCCGCTCGCCGCCGGAGTCGCGCATCGACCGGTACAGCGGATTCGCCCCCTCGGCCTGCACAATGGAAACGCGCGGCACGCGGTCGGTGAGCCCAAGCTGCTTCATCTCCAGAAACGCCTTGCCCAGCGCCGACGAATTCGCCAGGTTGCCCCCCGGAACAATCACGTGGTCGGGAACCTCCCAGTTCATCTGCTCCGCGATCTCCAGCGCCGGAGTCTTCTGCCCCTCCAGCCGGTAAGGATTTACCGAGTTCAGCAAATACACCGGAGCGCGCCGCACGACCTCGCTCAACACCTCCACGCAGCCGTCAAAATCCGTCTTCAACTGAATGGTCAGTGCGCCGTAGTCGAGCGCCTGCGACAGCTTGCCCCATGCAATTTTGCCTTCAGGAATCAGCACCAGGCTCCGCATTCCCGCCCGCGCCGCGTAGGCTGCCATCGCCGCGGAAGTGTTTCCGGTCGAAGCGCACGCCACCCACGAAAACCCGCGCTCGTAGGCCACGGAAAGCGCCGTCGTCATGCCCGTGTCCTTGAATGAGCCCGTGGGATTCATGCCCTGATGCTTGGCAAAGACGCGGTCCGCGCCCGTCGCGTCCGCCGTCCGCACCAGGTGATACAGCGGCGTGTTTCCCTCGCGCAGCGACACGATATGCTGCTCATCGCGCAGAATCGGAATCAGCTCGCGAAACCGCCAGACTCCGCTCTGGTCCTTCAGCTCGGTCGAACTCCGCCGCTCCTTCCAAAGCCAGCGCAGCGCGCTCGCGTTGGGAAGATTCCGCCGCGCGCCGTCCGCCTGGGCCGCGCCGTCCTGACCGCTCCACGCCGGATACTCGACTTCATACAAATCGCCGCATTCCGGGCAGCGGAAATTTTCCTTCAAATCGGGGAGCGCAATCACGCGCGCGCATCCCGTGCAGCGCAAAAGATGAGAGTCCTGCATCATGGTAGTTCCTCTTAGAATACAGGGATTCACCCGCGGAATTTGGGCGCCCCATCCTTCACGCGCGCTTTTCGCGCAAAGGTGGGATGGATGAGCGTCCTATAACCGCACTACACTAGCAGAAAGAAGCTATTAGCTCACCATGCCCTGGACCATCGCCGACATCTCGCCGCAGTACAGCAAGCTCGCGCTCGTCACCGGAGCCAACAGCGGCATCGGCTGGCACACGGCGCTTGAACTGGCCCGCGCCGGCTGCGAAGTCATCCTCGCCGCCCGCTCTCAGGAGAAAGGCCGCGAGTCCGTCGAGCGCATCCGCCGCGAGCTTCCCCAGGCCAAGGTGCGCGCGGAAATTCTCGACCTCGCCAGTCTCCGGTCCATTCGCGCCCTGGCCGCAAAAATCGAAGAGCAGCCCAAGCTCGACCTGCTCCTCAACAACGCCGGCGTCATGGCCCTGCCCACGCGCGAGCTGACCGAAAATGGTTTCGAGCGCCAGCTCGGCGTCAATTTTCTGGGACACTTCGCCCTCACCGCGCTGCTCCTTCCCACCCTGCTGCGCGCCCGTGCCCCACGCGTCACCACCGTCTCCAGCGTGGCCGCCAACATGCGCATGAAGCGCATCGACTTCGACGACCTGCAAGCGGAGCGCGCGTACGATGCCTGGAACGCCTACAGCCAGTCCAAGCTTGCCGACCTGATGTTCGCGCTCGATCTCAGCCGCCGCCTGGTCAAAAAGAATTACTCTCTCCTGAGCAACGCCGCACATCCCGGATATGCCCTCACCAACCTCTTCACCAGCGGCCCCGGCAAGCCGCTCGGGCTCGGTCAAAAGTTCCTCTTCAAAATCGCCGGACAGGACGCCGCCCACGGAGCCCTGCCCCTGCTCCGCGCCGCCACCGACATCGATGCCGAGCCCGCCAGCTACTACGGCCCCGAACGCTTCTTCCACCTCAAGGGCGACCCCGTCCCGGTCCCCATCCCCAAACCCGCGCGCGACGAAGCCGCTGCAAAAAAACTTTGGGAAACCGCCGAATCGCTCACGCACGTCTACTTCCCCCTCTGAGCAAAAGCGAAAATAGAAAATTGGGTTGTCATCCCGAGCGGAGCGAGGGACCTGCGGTTCGCGTCAATTGCCGACCATGTTTGCTGAATCGCCGCGCGTTTCTCTGAAATATCGTATAAAATCGCAGCATGGCCGCGCTCCTCACACCCCGCCAGGCCGCCCTCCGGCTGGGAATCTCCTACTCCACCATCAAGCAGTGGATCTACCACGCCAAACTCAAAACCGTGAAAACCCCCGGTGGCCATTACCGCGTTCCCGAAGCCGAGCTCGACCGCTTCCTCCACAAGGCCAAACGTCCCGAAACTCCAAAGCGCCAGATGATGCGCGCCGTCAGCGGACGCAACCAGCTCACCGGACGCATCGTCGAGCTGAAATTCGAGGGCCTGCTCGCCCAGGTCAAACTCTCCATCGGCGGACAAATCATCACCTCCATCATCACCGCTGAGGCCGCCCGCGAAATGCAGCTCGCCGTCGGACAGACCGCCTCCGCGCTTATCAAGTCCACCGAGGTCATGCTCATCCGTGTCTAAAATTCGCCGAATTCTCGCTCTCGTTGTTCTCGCCGCCGCCGCGCTCACGGCCCGCGCTCAGCAGCCGCTGCGCATCGCCGCCGCTGCCGACCTCCAGCCTCTGTTGCCCAAAATTCTCAAGCAGTTCACGGCGCAAACCGAAATCCAGACCCAGGCGTCCTACAAATCCTCGGCCACGCTCGCCACCGCCATCATTAACGGAGCCCCCTTCGATCTCTTTCTCGCCGCCGACTTCAGCTTTCCCCAGCGAGTGATCGCCGCCGGACGCGCCGAGCAATCCGCGCCCATCGCTTACGCGCGCGGCACGCTGGTTTTGTGGACGCGCAACGACTCGCCCTTCCGCGCGCTCTCCGTCCAATCCCTTCGCGACCCCGCGCTTCAGTCCATCGCCATTGCCAACCCGCAGCACGCGCCCTACGGACGCGCCGCCGAGGCCGCTCTCCATCACCTCGGTCTCTACGCCGCGCTCAAACCAAAGCTGGTCGTCGCCGAAAATATTGCCCAGGCCGCGCAGTACGCCGACTCCGGCAACGCGCAATTGGGATTCATCTCGCTCACCTCGGCGCTTACGTCGCACCTCCAATCTTCCGGGCACTTCCTCGAAGTCCCGCCCAACGATTACCCGCCCATCCTGCAAGGCGCAGTCGTCGTGAAAAATTCTTCCAACGCGCAGGCCGCGCATCGCTTCCTCGCCTTCCTCGCCTCGGCTGCCGTCGCGCGCCAGCTTCAATCCGGCGGCCTGGCTCCGGCGCACTGAGGACCCCGCCGCATGGACCTCGAAGCGCTCTCCGTCACGCTGCGTCTGGCCGCCCTCACCACCGCCATTCTGCTCGTAGTCGCCATCCCGCTCGCCTACTGGATCGTCTCCACCCGCTCTCGCCTGCGCGCTGCCGTCGAGGCCGTCACCACGCTGCCCATTCTGCTGCCGCCCACCGTCCTCGGCTTCTATTTACTCGTGCTGCTCGGCCAGCGCACCGCCTTCGGCCGCCTCTGGATCGACCTCACCGGCCACACTCTCGCCTTCAGTTTCACCGGCCTGGTTATAGGCTCTGCCATCTACAGCCTGCCCTTCGCCGTGCAGCCCATCGTCGCCGGATTCTCAGCAGTCGAGCCGACGCTCATCGAGCAGGCGCGACTCCTCGGCGCATCGCGCTGGCGCATCCTGCGCTCCGTCCTCGTCCCGCTCTCCACGCGCTCTCTCGCCGCCGCTGCGCTGCTCTGCTTTACCCACACAGTCGGCGAGTTTGGAGTCGTCCTCATGGTCGGCGGAGACATTCCCGGAGCCACCCGCACCCTTTCCATCGCCATTTACGACCAGGTCCAGGACTTCGCCTACGCCGACGCCAACCGCACCTCGCTCCTGCTCGTCGCCATCGCCGTCACCGCGCTCATTCTCCTCTATAGCCGCCGCGGAGCGGAATCCGGAGCCCGCCATGATTAGGCTGGGTCGATCCATCAATTGTGGTCATTGGCAGTTACAAATAGGTTGCCATCGGCAGGTAGGAAAAAGTTGTCATCCTGAGCGGAGACGCGCGCTTTTGCGCGTCGGAGTCGAAGGACCTGCGGTTCGCCGGCTCCACGACCAGGCTTCGTTGTCACCAATACATCCTTCGATATGACAACGCCACTTCCCATCCTCAAAGCGCGCATCGAACACCGCCGTGGCGACTTCACGCTCCGCGCCGATTTCGCTCTCCGTGCGCAGTGGACCGTGCTTTTCGGCGCCTCCGGAGCAGGGAAGACCACCCTCCTCCGCATCCTCGCCGGGCTCGCACAGCCGCAAGCCGGCTCCATTCAACTGCGCGGCAATCCGCTGCTCGACACCAGCCGCAACCTCGCGCTCCCGCCCCGCCAGCGCAAAATAGGATTCGTCCTCCAGCAGGCCGCGCTGTTTCCGCACCTCACCGCCCGCGAAAACATCGCCTTCGGATTGCATCCATGGACGCGGGCCGCGCGCGAAGCCCGCATAGAAGAATTACTGCGCCTGTTTGAAATCGAAGCCCTCGCACCGCGCAAGCCCCGCCAGCTTTCCGGAGGAGAGCGCCAGCGCATCGCCGTCGCGCAGGCCCTTGCGCCGCGCCCCGAACTGCTGCTCCTCGACGAGCCCTTCAACGCGCTCGACGCTCCCAGCCGAGCCGCCATCATCGAAAAGCTGCGTGCCGCCGCCGTCCCCGTCCTTTACGTCTCGCACGATTTAGCGGACGCCTGGCAGATCAACGCCCACGCCATCCTGCTCGAATCCGGAAAAATCATTACCGAAGGCGAAACCCGAATCATCCTCGCCCCCCAGCGCCAACAAATCCTGAACCAACTCGGAATCGAATAGCCTTAAACTCCTGAAGGCGCGAGCGGTTGCCTGGACGGCCAGTCGCCAAGCGCCAGCTCAATCAGTGTCTTCTGCTCCATCGCATGAGCCTTGGCCGACCCGGTCGCCGGACTCGCCGCCGCCGACCGCTTCACGCTCAACACCGAGCGGTCCCGCGCCAGCCGCCGCAGCCTCGGCATTACAAACGACTGCGCGCCCATGTTTTCCGGCTCTTCCTGCACCCACACCACTTCATGCGCGTTGGGATGCGCCGCAATCGCCGCCGCCAGCTCCGCCTCCGGCCACGGATAAAGCTGTTCCACAAACACAATTCCCGTTGTCCGGTCACCGCGCTTCTGCCGCTCCATGCGCAGCTCGTGGCCAATCTTGCCGGTGCAAACCAGCAGCCGCCGCGCGTTTTCGATTTCCATCTCCGGCAGAACATTCTGAAAGCGAGGCCGCGAAAATTCCTCAATGCCAGACACCGCCTCCGGATGCCGCAACATGCTCTTCGGCGTAAACACAATCAGCGGCTTCCGCCATTTCCGCAGCGCCTGCCGCCGCAGCAGATGAAAATACTGCGCCGCCGTCGAGGGCTGACAGATTTGCATATTGTCGTGCGCGGCCAGTTGCAGATAGCGTTCGATGCGCGCGCTTGAGTGTTCCGGCCCCTGGCCTTCGTAGCCGTGCGGAAGCAGCAGCGTCACTCCGCTCAGCAACCCCCACTTGTCCTCGCCTGAGGAAATAAACTGGTCCACCACGCCTTGAGCGCCGTTCGCAAAGTCTCCGAACTGCGCCTCCCACAGCACCAGCGTCTCCGGAAAATCGCGGCTGTACCCGTACTCGAACCCCAGCACTCCGGCCTCGGAAAGTATGGAGTTGTACACATCAAATGGAGCCTGTCCCTCCGCCAGATGATTCAGCGGAATCCACCGCGCCTCGTTTTCAATATCAATCAGCACCGAGTGCCGCTGGTTGAACGTTCCCCTCTGGCTGTCCTGCCCGCTCAGCCGCACCGGAGTCCCCGCCGTCACCAGCGAGCCGAACGCTACCGCCTCGGCCATTCCGTAATCGAATGCCCGCTTGCCGTTGCCCATATCGGCGCGCTGCTCCAGCAGCTTTTTGATTTTCGGATGAACATGGAAGCTCTCCGGACAGGCCGTCAATCCCTGCGCCAGCGCGCGCACCGTCTCGCGCGGCAGCCCCGTTTCCACTTCATACTCCGGCTTCAGCGGCCCGCCCTTATACGGCGACCAATACTCCGGCAACTGCGTCAGATGCGGCTTCTTGCGCATCGCGGTCGCCTGCTTCTGCGCCGCGTTGAACTCCTCATGCAGAGCCTTCGCCGAACCTGAAGCGTCCACGCCAATCTGCGCCGCATAAATCTCATACAGCGGCGGATGCTTCTGAATCAGCCCGTACCGCAGCGGCTGCGTAATTGTCGGATCATCCACTTCCGAGTGCCCATGCCGCCGGTAGCCGATCAAATCAATCACCACATCGGTGTGGAACCTGTGCCGGTACTCCGCCGCCAGCGCCGCCACCCGGGCGACCGCCGCCGCATCCTCGGCGTTCACATGAAAAATCGGAATCGGAAGCCGCTTCGCCAGGTCCGACGAAAACCGCGTCGAATTCGACTCGTCCGGCCCCGCTGTAAATCCAATCAGATTGTTCACAATAATCTGAATCGTCCCGCCGACCGAATAGCCCTCGATCATGCCCAGGTTCAGCGTCTCCGCCCAGATGCCCTGTCCCGCGAACGCCGCGTCGCCGTGGATCAGCAGGGACAGCACGCGCTCCACGCCCTCGGCTCCATCGCGAAGCTGCCGGGCCTTCGCTCGCCCCATCGTCACCGGGTCCACAGCTTCAAGATGACTGGGGTTGGAAACCATGTGCAGCGAAACCGGCTTGCCGTTGCGCGCCGCAAATGTTCCCGTCGCGCCCACATGATACTTCACATCACCGCCGCCCAGAATGCTGCGCGGGTCCACATCCTCAAACTTCGCAAAAATATCCGCGGGCGGTTTGCCGAACGTGTTCACCATCACGTTCAGCCGCCCGCGATGGCTCATACCCATCACCAGCCGGTCGGCCCCAAGCTCCGAGGCCCGGTTCAGCAACTCGTCCAGAAACGGAATCAGCGCCGTCACGCCTTCCAGCGAAAACCGCTTCGTGCCCAGATACCGCGCCTGAATTACCTGCTCAAAAATATCGGCGCGCGTCAACAACTCCAGAATGTGCCGCTGCTTCGCCGCATCCAGCACCGGAGCGTCCGCCTCCAGCCGCTCCGCAATCCACTCGCGCCGCTCCGCAAAAGGAATATGCATGAACTCCGCGCCGACAGTCCCGCAATACAATCGCCGCGCCTCTTCCGCATCCGCGCCGGAAATATCCAACTCAGGCATGGCCAGCGGACAAAGATACTGCCCCAGCGGATCAAGCTGCGCCTGCAAATATCCCCACCGCCGGAAGGCGTCAAAAATCTGTTCCCGGTTGTAAGAAGAGGAAGAAGAAAGGGAAGTGGCGGAACGTCGAGTTACGGCAGTGGGAGCGCTCATATCCGGTTCGATGCCTCCGCGCAGCGCGGAAAAAACAGGCGCGCGCAGCACCGTAAATTTAATTTTATCGCGTGTTGGATCTTCGTCTGGAAAAACCGCCCCGGATCACCTGAACAGACCATAGAATCGTTGCGAGGAGCAAATGGGATGGTACACAAACAGGGATTCCTTCTGATATCTGCACTGCTCGTTACCTCGCTGCCCTCGCCCGCCAAGTCGCTCAAAGACCTGCTTCAGGCGGAAAGAATCCCTCTCACCTCATTCGGAGCGGCAGAACTTGGATCGACATTGCGAGAAAGCGTGGTTCTCAGTAATCCACAACAAGAGACATTGGCATACACCCTCTCCGGAAGTACCGCAGAATCCTCGACGATGCACGTGCTGAAATTCGACAGGAGAATCTCTGAGCTTCTTAAGTCAGCCGTGCGCGAAACCGACGCCTGCTCCGGCGGACTGGAGAGCATCACAGCGGTCGATAATCATCTGCTGATCTCAACCAGCATCTCCCCTTCGGCGCAATGTCAGATCGTTTTGGACAAAAACTTGATGCAAACCGAAACGCTATATGGATTTGGGCCGGAACGAGTGGGACCGGATCAGATCGTCTTAACCGAAAATATGATCCACTTTGCGCCTGTGCATGCGGAGCGGTTGCAATTTGCCGATTTACGTCGTCGTGTGACTGCGGAGCTGTACCCGCCGAAAGGCGACGTGCTGAGATCAAAGCTGGCCCGCGAAAATGCTCGGAATATGCCGCCTGCAAAAGTGTGTCAGCAGATGAATGATCCTTGCGCTCCGGAATTATTTGACGAATCTATCTCCAGGATTGCGACCGACGGCGAAGGCCGATTCGCGTTCATTGTCAACCAATCCGCCAATCACGCCACCGCGCCGGATGAAGCTCCGACAACAACGGCTTCGCAGAACGTCCTCTATATCTACTCGCACGGAAACAGCGGATGGCTTTATTGTGAAGACGGTCTCGGTGATTCCGAAGCAGAGATGCTGACGAATTCGTGGCAATTTGGCGATGCGGAGGGGCGTTGCGCTCCAAAAATTCCGGTTGTGCCTGACATGTCAACCGCATTCATGAACCCATTCATGCCACGGCGGCACTAAGGGCAGCCCATAGCAGCGATTGCATGGCCCTCATAAGGTGAAGCCGGCAAGCTGCAAAAGGCGAAAAAACTAAGCCTCGACGGTGTCACTGTTGGCCCGCCGAGGCTGTCAATTTAAGCTCTGTCAGTTGGTAGCGGTTCCGCAAATGTCCCTTGGGCTTATCAGCGGCTCACCTTCAGCATCACCGCGTCATGCTTCGGAATCGTGACCGTATACACACCATCGGTCGCTTCCACGTCCTTGTGCGCCCAAAGGTCGCGCAGCTTCGCATTCGATCCAAAGCCAATCGTGCTCAGCTTCAGCGAAATCGTCCGCGGAGTCGACGCCCGATTGAACAGCGCCACTGCCTTGGCCCCGCCGCTCAGCGGCTTGTCCCAGACTTCCTCCGGACCCTGCGCCCACACGCGATCGCCCTGCCTGCCCAGCTTGTCCTGGTCCACGGCAATCACTTCCTTATTCATCAGCAGTTCCTTCGTCTCGGGCGTCATTTTGCTCAGGTCATTTCCAGCCAGCAGCGGAGCCGCCAGAATCGACCACAGCGTCATGTGCGTCGTGTACTCGTCAAACGTCATGCCGCCGTTGCCCACTTCCAGCATGTCAGGATCATTCCAGTGGCCCGGCGCGGCAAACTTTGCCAGACCCGCCTGCATGAACCCGATCTGCGACATGCGGTCCCAGTGGTCGTTGATGTCGCCGGTCGTGCGCCACAGGTTGCCGCCCACCTCAGGTCCCCACTTCCACACATCGTTCCAGCCATACTGGCACATGCTGAAGACAATCGGACGCCCCGTCGCCTCCAGCGCCTTGTGCATCTTGTCGTAGGCGGCCTTCTCAATCTCGAACTCTTTCTGCGGATTGCCGTTCGCCTCCTTCTGCATGATCGGGATAAAGCTGCACATGTCGTACTTCAAATAATCGATGCCCCACGCCGCATACGTCTTCGCGTCCTGCGCCTCGTGCTGGTAGCTGCCCGGATAGCCCGCGCACGTCTTTGGTCCCGGCGAGGAATAAATTCCCAGCTTCAGCCCCTTCGAATGCACATAATCCGCCAGCGCCTTCATGTCCGGAAATTTGCTGTTGGTCGTGATCTCGCCATCCGCGTTCCGCGGCCCCTCCCACGTGTCGTCAATATTCACGTAGATATAGCCCGCGTCGCGCATCCCGCTCGATACCATCGTGTCCGCCGCCGCGCGAACATCGGCATCCGTCACTTTCTCCGCGAAATGGTTCCAGCTATTCCAACCCATCGGCGGAGTCGCCGCCAGGGTTGCGCTATGGTTCATGGTCACATGATGGTGGTGCGGCGCAGCCGTCTGCGCCCCTGCCGGAACCGCCAGAGCCACCGCAACAGCAAAGCAAACAGCATGAAAACGCTTGCATGCATTCATAAAAAAACTCCCGTAACAAAATATCCTGAAAACAAAACCGAATGCAGTGTACACGACCCAGCAAACAGGTCGCTGCCCCTAAGCCCCTGTCTTTCTGAGCGCTGAGCGCTGATGCCTGATCCCTGAACGCTCACTTCGCTCGCGGATGCGTCCGGTCATAAACCTCTGCCACCTGCCCCACCGTGAGCTGCGTGTACCGCTGCGTGGTCGAAAGCCGCTCGTGCCCCAGCAATTCCTGAATCGCCCGCAGGTCCGCGCCCTCCTCCAGCATGTGCGTGCCGAAGGCGTGCCGCAGCGTGTGCGGATGCACCTCCGCCGCCAGCCCCTGCGCAACGGCAATGCGTTTCACAATCCGCCCCACACTCCGCGTCGTCAGCCGGCCATCTCCTCGTATGCGCGCATTGATGAGCAGCGCTTCCATGGACTTTTCCACGGCCGCCAGCCGCGCCGCGCGTTCGGGCAGGTACGCCCGCAGCGCCAAAGCCGCCGCGTCTCCCAGCGGAACCTGTCGCTCCTTCCGTCCCTTGCCCCGCACCAGAATCGTCTCGTTCGCCCAGTGGATATCGCCCACGTTCATCCCCACCAGCTCGGCGTTGCGAATCCCGCAGCCGTACAGCAGCTCAAAAATCACGCGGTCGCGTTCCGGCCACGCCGCCGCGCCCTCAGCGACTCCATCCACCACCGCATTCATCTGCTCAATCGTCGGAACCCGCGGCAAATGCTTCGGCAGTTTTGGAGTGGCCACCAGCCGCGCCGGATTCTGCTCCACATACCCTCGCCGCGCCAGCCACTGGAACCATGACCGGATGGCCGCCAGCGCCCGCGCCGTCGAGGCCTTCGACAAACCCCGCCCATACAGCTCGCTCAGATAAGCCCGAATCCGCGGATGCTCAATCTTCGCAACGCCGAAGCCCGCGCCCTCTTTCGCGACGACATACGCGGCAAAATTCCGCAGCTCCCGCGCATAGGCCCGCAGCGTATGCTCCGAAGCCCCGCGCTCATTCGAAAGGGCAGCCAGAAACTCTTCCACCCGCGCCACGATCTCCGGCTTCTCACTCATTTCGCGACCCGCGTGCTACGCGGATGATGCGCCCGATGCACGGCCTTCAACCGCCCCAGCGCCAGATGCGTATACACCTGCGTCGTCGAAATATCGGCGTGCCCCAGCAGCGTCTGCACGGTGCGCAGGTCCGCGCCATGCTCCACCATGTGCGTGGCGCAGCTATGCCGCAGCATATGCGGACTCGCGTGCCCGTCCGCCGCCTTCACCAGCCGCCACACCCATTGCCGAGTCAAACCCGCGCCCCGCGTGGAAAGAAAAAGCTGGCCGCTCGCGCCGCGCTTGTGCGCCAGCAGGGGACGCGCCTCGCGCAGATATTTCTCCACCGCTTCCACCGCCGCGCGCCCCAGCGGAACAATCCGCTCCTTGTCGCCCTTGCCGCGCACCAGGACCCGCCCCGCATCCAGCGACAGATCCTCTTCATGCAGCCCGGTAAGCTCGGAAACCCGCAGCCCGCCCGCATAGAGCAGCTCCAGAATCGCCTTGTCCCGCAGCGTGATCGCGTCCGCGTTTTCCGGATTCCCGCGCTCCAGCATCGCCGTGATCTCCGATTCCGCCAGCGACTTCGGCAGCACCTTCCACGTCGCGGGAGACTCCAGGTTCAGGGTCGGATCGCGCTCAATCCTCTTGTCCAGCAGCAGCCATTTATAAAAGCCGCGCAGGCACGAAAGCTTCCGCGCCGCCGAACGGCTCTCCACCCCATGACCCTTCAGGTGCTCCAGAAACCCCGCCACCTGCGCATGGCGCACCGCCATCAGCGACAGCCGTTCACCCTCAAGGTATTCCGCAAACTGCAACAGGTCGCGCTCATACGCCTCGCACGTCAAGGGACGCAGACCCTTCTCTACGCGCAGATACGCAGTGTATTCGCGTAGCAGTTCCGGATTGCGTTCCGCGCTCACAGTCTGATTATCCGCGTTGCGCATCGATCCCAGCAGCCCCAACAGCCAGGCGGAACCAACTTCATTAGCAGTGCTCCGTCCGCTTTTTTGAGCGCTGATCGCTGAACGCCGACCGCTGGCTTTGAGGCACAATAAATACAGGAGCCAATCTTGACTACCACTCCCACAACGCCCCAGCGCTACACCCCCGCCGAGTTCGAGCAATCCGTCCTCGCCGCCTCGCCTGCCCTCGCCGTTTTCGACTGCGACGGAACCCTGTGGAGCGGCGACGCCGGCTGCGGTTTCATGTCCTGGTCCATCGACCAGGGACTCGTCTCCCGCGACGCCGGCGACTGGATCGACGCGCGCTACCGCCTGTACCTCGCCGGCAAAGTCTCCGAAGAGCAGATGTGCGGCGAAATGGTGCAGCTCTACGCCGACCTCCACGAGGACGAAATCCGTCACGCCGCCGCCGACTATTTCCGCCAGCACGTCGAGCCGCACATCTTCCCCGAGCTGCGCGCGCTCATCGAAAAGCTACAGGCCCGCAATGCCGACATCTGGGCCGTCAGCTCCACCAACAACTGGGTCGTGGAAGAAGGCGTGCGCCGCTTCAACCTTCCCGCCTCGCGCGTGCTGGCCGCCCGCGTGCGCGTCCACGAGGGCCGCATCACCAGCGATCTCATCGAAATCCCCACCGGCCCCGGAAAAGTTACCGCGCTCAACAAGGCCGGCATCCCGCATCCCGATGCGGTATTCGGCAACTCGGTCCACGACGAAGCCATGCTCGCCATCGGCCGCCACGCCTACCCGGTGAACCCCTCGCCCGCACTGGCGGAGAGCGCCGCCCGCCGCAACTGGACCGTCTTCTATCCCGAATCCATCCTCGCCGACGCCAAGCTCTAGGCGGATCGAAGGGGCACGGCTGAAGTCGTGCCCTCAAGTCAGCAAATTTTCACGCCATCCGAGTTTTGCGCAGCCACATCAGCCGCTGAGGGGCGAATCTTTTATCGGAACCACCCCAAACGCTGACCACAGAATCAATCTCGGCCCGCAACCGTCTAAACTAAGAGGAACGTGACCGTCGAAACCCAGTCTCTGAATCCCAGACCCGTGCGCCTGGTCTCCGCCGCCATCATTCTGCGCGGCGACGAAGTTCTCATCTGCCAGCGCCGCGCCGGGCACCCCATGGAATTCAAATGGGAATTTCCCGGCGGCAAAATCGAGCCCGGAGAAACCGCCGAACAAGCCCTCGTCCGCGAACTCGAAGAGGAACTCGGCATCGACGCCGAAATCAGCGCGCCCCTCACGCGCATCGTCCACAACTACCGCAACGGCGGCGCCGTCGATCTGCAATTCTTCGTCGTGTACCAGTTCAAGGGCGAGCTCGAAAATCGCGTCTTCAACGACTTCCGATGGGTCCCGCTGACCACCCTCACCCGCTACGACTTCCTCGCCGCCGACCGCGGCCTCATCCATGACCTCGCCGAAGGAAAACTGGAAATTCCGAAGTAGGGCTCAGAGCTCAGGGCTCAGGAAAAACAACCACGTTTGTCATTCCGACCGAAGCGAAGTGGAGAGCCTGCCCTGAGCTTGCCGAAGGGAATCTGCATTTTTCCACGCTCTCTGCGGTGATTTCCTCAAATGGCCGGTACGCTCTCCCTGAGCCCTGAGCCCTGAGCCCTGAGCCCTGAGCCCTGAGCCCTGCTTTTCTGACCGCTAGTTCCCAGTGCTCACTGGCACCGGAGCGCCCTTCGGCGTCGCGATATACCCCTTCACCACATTCTTTTCAATGCTGTTCACCACCAGCTCGTACAGATAATTGTCTTTGCCGGTGTAGAACTGCACGGGCTCATTCAGCCCGCGATTCTTCTTTTCAATCTTCTTGTCATCCGCATACACCACCAACGTGTAGCGGCTATGCTTCACGTCCGCCTTCTTCAGTTGCAGACTTATGGTGGACACCGGTTGCCTCTGGCCCTTCCGCAGCGTGAACTGGTAGTAGTTGCGGTCGCCCTTGTGCTTCAGAATGTCCAGATCGTGCTGGTTGGTGGCAATCAGCCCGCTGGTCACGCCCAGGTCGCCCTTCATGCTTTGCAGTTGGGCTTCGTCCGACTTCAGTTGCGTCTGCGTGTTGCCCAGGTCGGTCTTCACTCCGCTCACGTCGCTCGACACTGAGCTGATCTTCTGCTGCGCCGCCTGCTGCGCGCTTTCAAACCGCTTCGACGCCGCCTGCTGACGGTTCAGCAGGTCCTCGGCGCGTTGTTCGAGCTGCCTCTGCGTAATCCCCAGCGAGTGCCCCAGCGTCTCGCTTGTCACCTTCAGCCGCGCGTTGGTTTCATCCAGCGCGCCCGCCAGCTTTTGATTCTGCTGCTGGGCCTGCAACAGCTCCGTCTCCGCGTGCGTCAGCCTCCCCGACAGGTGATAGCTCCACCCCAGCCCCGCAATCGCCGCCAGCACAGCCACCGCCAGCAGAATCAGGAAAAGTCCCGAA
>JBAUHD010000162.1:0-3299 GCA_049680085.1 Acidobacteriaceae bacterium | reverse complement strand
AACCGTAATTCACAGGAGAGCCAGGAGGACCGCCAATGGATCAGCCTCCAATCGAATCCAGCGCCCGCCATCGCCCCGGAGACACTGCCTACCAGGTCGCCGTCATCCTCGCCGCGCTCCTGCTCCTCGCCACCATGTCCTTGTTATAAGGGCTCCGCCGGTTCAATCCAGATCCATCGCGAACTGCGCATCCGGCTCCGCCCGCAGCGCTCGGCCTTCCTTCGTCAGATCAAACACCAGCCGCTCCAGCACCAGCCGCTTGTCCGGAGGCTGCGACCGCAGTTCCAGGTCGGCCCTCGCGATCAGCCGCAGCGCCCGCGTAAGCTCGCGGCTTGACTTATACCGCCGCGCCTGCCGGATCAACGCCTCCGCCGCGAACGGAGGCATCCGGAAGCCCTGCCAAAGCGCCTGCCAAATTGCCTTCGGGTCACGCACGTTCTTTTCCAGAATCACCGCCATCTGCCGAAACGTCCGCGCCAGCATATAAAGATGCCCGATGGCCGAGTCCTCGCCGCCGTCCGAAGCATTCAGCAGCCCATGCAGCAGCTTCAGCGCGCGCACCGTGTCTTTCGCGGATATGGCATCCGTCAGTTCATACAGCGACCGTTGCTTGGCCGCCAGCACCATCGTCTCCACATCGCCCAGCGTCACGTGCCGCTTTTCGCCGGCGAACAGCACCAGCTTCTCCCACTCGCTGGCAATCAGCATCATGTCCGCGCCCAGCGCGTCGGCCAACTCGCGCGCCGCGTCCTGGTCAAACTTCACGCCCTGCCGCTGGCTTTCCGCAACAATCCACTTCAGCGCGTCCGCCTCGTCCACGCGAGCCAGCTCCACCATCCCGCACCACTCGCCCAGCGTCTCCCTCAGCCGCTCGTAGCGATTCTTGTCCTCCAGGTCCATGCGCCGCGGATCGGAAGGAATACGCAGATAATCCGCCACAAACAGAACCACGCACTGCGGGTTCGGCGACCGGAAATACGCCCCAATCGCCGCAAACTCGTCTTTCTTCGCCCCCCGCGTGTAAAGCGCCTTTAGTCCTCGCACAAAAAATACTTGAAACGGAGCCATCAGCGAAGGCGTTCGCGCCCCGTCCAGGACCTCGAAAATATTCGTCTCACCCAGATCAAGATCGGACAGACAAAAATCCCGCATCTCCGCGGGAACCAGCTCTTCCAGCACCGCCCGGCGGCAGCGCTCGTAGAGAAACAGCTCATCCCCGGCCAGCACATACCCCGAACGCAGCTTCCCGCCCTTCACCTCGGCGACAAAACGATCGGCTGCGGCAAACCCAGCGCCCATCAGCACGGCCTCGCGTAATTTTTCGCCATCGCCATTAGAAGGACTCCAGAATATCCGACACCACCGACCGTGCGAAATCCCGCGCCAGCCGCTCGACCGCCGGGTTGTCTTCCTGAATAAAACTCGCCAGGTCCTGCGTCGTCTCGTACTGCTGCCGGAACAGATAGGAAGGGTTCTGGTAAAGCACCCTGCCGTCGCGGTCCACCACCTTCACGCTCGCCTTGATGGTAATCAGAAAGCTCGACGACTGCCCCGTCCGCGAGTTATACGTCAGCGGACTCACCCGGAACCCGGTAATGGTTCCCTCCAGCGTCGCATCGGCGTCGTCACTCTTGCCGGTCACCAGATGATACGAAGTCCGGCTCGAAAGCTCCCGCACCACCGCCTGCGTCAACGCCGCCTCCGTATGGTAAGACTGCGTCGTGTTCCGGAACATCGGCACAGCCAGTGTCCGCACCGTATCAGGCAAATGCGCCGCCGCCCCAGCGGGATGATACCCGCACCCGGCAGGCAGAAAAAGACAGATGAGAACCGCGGCAGCAAACAAACGGGGCATGGCTGCTCTATTCTAGCGAATACCAGCAGAACAATTGGCCATCCCTGAGCCCTGAGCCCTAATCCCTGAGCCCTGTTTGGCTATAATCAAACCAGCAATGAAATGCCCATACTGCGGGTTTGCGCAAGACCGCGTCGTTGATTCGCGCGAAAGCAAGGAAGCCGACTCCATCCGCCGCCGCCGCGAGTGCGAGCGCTGCAACAAGCGCTTCACCACCTATGAACGCATCGACGAAATCCCCTATATGGTCATAAAAAAAGATGGCCGCCGGGAAAAATTTGAACGGCAAAAGGTGCTGAGCGGCCTCCTGCACGCCTGCGAAAAGCGCCCCGTCTCCGCCGGCGAAATGGAAGCGCTGGTCAACGAAGCCGAAAGCTATTTAATGGACTCGACCGAGCGCGAGCGCACCACCAGCGAAATCGGCGAGCTGCTCATGAACCGCCTCAAGACGCTCGACACCGTAGCCTACATCCGCTTCGCCAGCGTCTACCGCGATTTCAAGGATGTAGGCGAGTTCAAAGAAGAACTGGAGCAGTTGCTGGCCTCCAAAGAGCATCGTAAAAGCGGGAAGTAACCGGGTGGCCCACTCAAGCCGCTTTTGCTTGAGTGGGGGACACACAGCTCCCATCCCCAAAAGACCTTTATGCCAAACACGAATCAAACCACGCACACCGTTACGCTGATCCCCGGAGACGGAATCGGCCCCGAAGTCACTGACGCCGTCGTCCGCATCCTCGAAGCCACAGGCGTCCGCTTCAACTGGGAGCGCTACGCCGCCGGAGCCGAGGCCTTCGAGAAGCACAAGGAATACATCCCCCAGGACCTCTACGATTCCATCGAGCGCAACAAGCTCGCCCTCAAAGGTCCCGTCACCACCCCCATCGGCGGAGGCTTCCCCTCCATCAACGTGACCCTGCGCAAAAAATTCGAACTATACGCCAACTTCCGCCCCATCAAAAACCTGCCCGGCCTCGAAACCCGCTACCCCGGCGTCGATCTCATCATCATGCGTGAGAACACCGAGGGCGAGTACGTCGGCCTTGAGCATGAAGTCGTTCCCGGAGTCGTCGAGTCCCTCAAGGTCATCACCCGCAAAGGCTCGACGCGCATCGCCAAATTCGCCTTCGAGTACGCGCGCAAACACAACCGCAAAAAGATCCACGCCATCCACAAGGCCAACATCATGAAGATGTCCGACGGCCTGTTTCTGAAGTGCGCGCGCGAGGTTGCGAAGGGCTATCCGGAGATCACCTACGGCGAGCACATTATCGACAACACCTGCATGCAACTGGTGATGAATCCTTACCAGTACGACATGCTGCTGCTGGAAAACCTCTACGGCGATATTGTGAGCGACCTGTGCGCGGCGTTTGTCGGCGGGCTGGGGCTGGTCCCCGGAGCAAATATCGGCGATGAGGCCGCGATCTTTGAGGCGGTCCATGGG
>JBAUHD010000161.1:0-3465 GCA_049680085.1 Acidobacteriaceae bacterium | reverse complement strand
TTCCCCCACTCAAACAAGTTTGAGTGGGCCACCTGAGGGAGTTGGGGTTGTAATGGCGGGGATTGCGGGGATTTATTGCGCGGACGGGCGTCCGGCGGACGTGGCCGAATTGAAGCGGATGGCGGCGGCGGAGGAGCATCGCGGGCCGGTCGGGATTGGCTACTGGAACGCGGGCCCGGTGGCGCTGGCGCATTTGCAGTTCTGCACGACGCCGGAGTCGCTCGATGAGCGGCAGCCCCTGGTTTCGCCGGGCGGAGAGGCGTGCCTGGTGTGGAACGGGCGCGTGGACAATCGCGAGGAACTGCTGGCTGGGCTGGAGTCGGCGGGGGCTCGTTTGTTCGACAGGACCGACGCGGGGCTGGCGTTGGCGGCGTATCTGGCGTGGGGCGTGGAGTGCGTGCAGAAGATTGTGGGCGACTTTGCGCTGGCGGTGTGGGATGCGCGGCATCGGCGGCTTTGGTGCGCGCGGGACTACGTTGGGGTTCGGCCTTTTTATTACTTCTGGGATGGGAAGACGTTTCTGTTCGGGCCGGAGATTCGGGCGCTGCTGGAGCATCCGCTGGTTTCGCTGAAGATGAATGAGGGGATGGTGGGCGAGTACCTGGCGAACGAGATCACGAGCCGTGATGAGACTTTGTATGCGGAGATTCGGCGGTTGCCCTCGGGCTCGCACCTCAGCATTGAGGGGCCGTGCGGGCTGCGGATCGAGAACTGGTGGAAGCCGGAACTCAAGCTGATTCACTATCGAACGGATGAGGAATACGCGGAGCACTTCCGGCGTTTGTTCGACGAGAGCGTGCGCAGCCGGATGCGCTCGAACACGGCCTGGGGGATTGAGCTGAGCGGGGGGCTGGATTCCTCCTCGATTGCGGTGACGGCGCGGGCTGTGCTGGATGAGAGTGGGGCGAAAGGCAGCCGCATTCTTACCTTCTCTGTAACTTCTCGCGGCATGCCCTGGGACGAGTCAGAAGATATCGCGGATGTGGTCAGCAGGGCGGACCTCACCTCTGAATTTCTCGAACCTCTCAGGGTGGATCTCGGTTTTTTCCGGCAACGCGCGGGGCACTGGCGAGACTATCCCGGGAGCCCGAATGGCGAGCCGATCACGCTGCCGATGTACAGGGCGGCGAAGGGGCAGGGGGCGCGCGTGCTTCTTAGCGGAATCGGCGGCGACGAATGGCTGGACGGCAGGCCGGAATGCTTCACGGATCTGGCGGGCGGGCTTTTCCGGTCCGGCGCGCTCCGGGAACTGCTGGACCGGGCCCGGGAGGACTGGCGGGCCTACAGCGATGCCCGGCACTGGTCAATCTTTCTGGCGCGTCGCCTGCTCGCGACGTCGGCTCCCGATTGGGCACGCCTTCGGAAGAGAAAACTGGCACTGGCGCGGCGCGGGATTTTATCCCGGGAGTTCCTCCGGAGGACTCGTCTGGCCCAGCGCTTCTTCACGCCGGAACTGGAACGGCGCGGCTTCGCCTCGCGCACGCAGCGGGGTTTGTTCCGCCTGGTCACCAGCGGATTTGAAGCGTTCGTTCTTGAAGCGAATGAGCGCGAAACGGCCCGTGCCGGGATCGAACTTCGGTTTCCATTTTTCGATCGCCGGCTTGCCGAGTTCTGCCTGCGGCTTCCAGAAGAGCAGCGCCAGGGCGGCGCGATCTGGAAGCGGATATTGCGGAACGCCATGATCGGACGCCTTCCCGAACGGGTGCGTACGAAGGCATACAAGGCGGAATTCTCCGAACTTTTTCAGTCGGTCTTTTCCGCCCCGCCAACCCTCGACCGGCTGCGGAAACTTGCCATGCGAAATCAAACCGACTGGTTGGATTCGAATCGAGTGGAGCGGCGAATTGCGGAGGCGATCCAAGCGGATACTTCCGCGCGCCCCTCGCCTGGCGCTCTGTGGAGAGTGCTCGCCATCGATCTGTGGGTCGAGCATGTCACCACCTCGACGGGTCAGGCGTCTGCCTTGGCTCCCAAGTAGCGCGATTGAATCGAAATGTCTCAAAAACGGACAGGTGGTTGGCGTACTTTTACCTTGACATACCGTGCCACGGAATTGGTATCATTACTGGTACTTCCCCGAATCTGCAAGGAGCGCATAAATGGACCCGATTTCACAGGAAATGCAAGATCAAGAAAGCACGACGCGAAAGGTGCCGTATGAAAAGCCAGAAATCACAACTTTTGGCTCCGTTGCGAAGCTTACGCAGGGAAAAAACGGCACACACAATGACGTCGGCCAGAATAACAACACACGAAAAGGCGGAACTTAGACCTCTGGAATGATGCCGCTATCGAAGTTCGCATGGCTACTATAGCCCTGCTTAACTTGGCTCGACTCGATGTGCGGCTTCAGTGGTTTGGATTTGAGCAGTGCTCGGCGGGCGCCTCATGGTCGCCCGCCTCGCCATTTTGGGTCTTGATTTAATTTGGCGTCTTTCTTCCAGAGAAGCCGGCAGGAATGAAAGGCGCGCATTTGCCGCTTCCTTGGTTGTGCCGTTCTTCGCCGGTTAGCGAATCCCGGCATTCGCGCTGGATTCGCGCTTCGGAGAGCCTCACCTTCGCTTCGGAGAACCTCACCTTAAGGAAAATCGGTAAACGGCCTTGATCACCGCTCCGCGCCGGACAGAGTTCCAGTATCAGCTATGGCGACATTGCCTCTCCAGCGACTTCGATCTGGGTGAGCTTCAAGCTGCGCCGGACGGCGGCGGCCCGGATGCCCGCATCCGCATCGCCCGGTCCTCGGAAGGGGATTGGCCGTGTGCGGAAGGGCAGCCTCTGCTGGAAGACCGCTTTGAGGATGGAAGGGTGTGGTTCGCCTCCTGGAAAGCCGGGGGCGGATACATCATCCGTTTTCCGGAAGAATGCAGTTTTTATATTCAGCCCGGCGCAATGCGCATCGACTGCGACCCGTCCGCTGAAATTGCTGAATCCACCGTGGCGCATCTGATTCTGGACCATGCGATTCCCCGGCTGCTTTCGCTTACGCCGGGGTTCGTGGTGTTCCATGCGAGCGCGGTGCAGGTTGGGGATCGCGTAATCGCGGTGCTGGGGCAGAGCGGGCAGGGGAAATCGACGCTGGCCGCGTCGTTTGCCGCGCAGGGGTATCCGCTGCTGACGGATGATTGCCTGGTGGTGCGCTGGGACGAGGACGCCGGGCAGTGGCTGGCGCAGCCGAGTTATCACTCGGTGCGGTTGTGGCCGGACAGCGTGGGCGCGCTGGGGATTCCCGATTCGGAACTGCGGGAGTTTGCGGGCTATTCGACGAAAAAGCGCACGGGCAGGGAAGTGAATTTCCCCTTTGCCTCCGCTGGAGCGCCGCTGGCCGCGTGTTTTGTGCTGCCTTCAGGAGATCAGCCCGGAGCGGTTCCTGCGGCGCATATCGGGCAGCCGGAGCTTGGGCCGCTCTCGGTGAATGATGCGTTTGTGGCGCTGGCCGGGGCGGTATTTCGGATTGATCCGGAGGAC
>JBAUHD010000160.1:0-6671 GCA_049680085.1 Acidobacteriaceae bacterium | reverse complement strand
TGCCTGTGCTGGCCATGATTACGGTGGACGAGGACGCCAACTGCCTGGATGGAGCGAGCCCCGAGGCCGCTGCCGCGCGCCTGGCAGCGGCGGGCGCGGACGCCATCGGCTGCAATTGCAGCGCCGGGCCGGCCACGGTGCTGACCGCCGTGGAGCGCATGAGCGCGGTGAGCAGCCTGCCGCTGGCGGCGATGCCGAATGCCGGGACTCCGCGCGCCGTTGATGGACGCAACATTTATCTGTGCTCGCCGGAATACATGGCCAGCTTCGCGCGGAAATTCCTGAAGGCCGGCGCGCAGTTTGTGGGAGGCTGCTGCGGCACCACTCCGAACCACATTCGCGCGATCAAGTCGGCGATCCGCGCCGTGGAGGCGCAGAAGACGGCGAAGCCCGCGGCCGCGCGCGAAGCGATCGTTACGGAGACGCCCCCCGCGCCGCTCGAGCAGCGGTCCAAAATCGGGCGGCTCATTCATGACGGGACCTTTGTCACGCTGGTGGAGATTGTTCCGCCGCGCGGCATTGACTCCACCAAAGAGCTGGAAGGCGCGGCCCTGCTCGCCGGGCGCGGCATTCACGCCATCAACGTGCCGGACTCGCCGCGCGCCTCGGCGCGCATGAGCGCGCAGAGCCTCTGCATCCAGATTCAGCAGAAGACGGGCATCGAGACGGTGCTGCACTACACCTGCCGCGATCGCAACGTGCTGAGTATCCAAAGCGATTTGCTGGGCGCGTCCTCGATTGGGCTCAAGAATATTCTGTGTCTTACCGGGGATCCGCCGAAGCTGGGCAACTATCCCGACGCTACGGCGGTGTTTGATGTGGACGCCATCGGATTGGTCAATATCGTTCGACGGCTCAATCACGGTCTGGATATTGGCGGGAACCCTATTGGCGCATCCACCGGGTTCACTATTGCCGCCGCCGCGAACCCCGGCGTTCCGGACATCGACAACGAAATTCGCCGTTTCGCCTACAAGGTCGAAGCCGGGGCGGAGTATGCGATTACGCAGCCGGTTTTTGATTTGCGGCTACTCGAGGTTTTTCTTAAGCGGATCGAGGGCTTCCGGATTCCGATGATCGCCGGCATCTGGCCGCTGACCAGCCTGCGCAATGCGGAGTTTATGAAGAATGACCTGCGTGTCTCGGTGCCGGACGGCATTCTGCTGCGGATGCAGCAGGCCTCCACACCGGAGTTGGCGCGCGCGGAAGGGGTCCGCATCGCGCAGGAGATGCTCTCCGCGGTGCGCGGCATGGTGCAGGGTGTGCAGGTGAGCGCGCCTCTGTCGCGCTACGCGCTTGCGGCGGATGTGATTTCCGGCGTGCTTGAAGCGAAAGAACCGAAGAGCGAAGGAGCCGTCGTTGCAAAACTTTGAGCAGTCCCTGAAGCAGCTCGAAGCGATTGTGGGGCAGATGGAGCGGGGCGACGTTTCGCTGGAAGACTCCGTCAAGCTCTTCGAGGAAGGCACAAAGCTGGCCGAGCAGTGCAAGCAGCAGTTAGCGGAGGCCGAAGGCAAGGTGGAAGTTCTGATCAAACAGCGCAACGGAGCCATGAAGCGCGAGCCCTTCGTCTGAAAGCGGCCTGAGCCTAGGTTCGTGGTGTTTTCCATGGGCGCGGCTGGACGAAAAAGTGCAGGCCCCTCCGCTTCGGTCGGGATGACAACGCTTGTGTGGCGGGGGCGGCTCCCGGGGAACCAATTTCCACCCGTCCGCGTACCTATTTACGCCTGCTTCGGCTGATAAACTTGACCCAGCGCCGGGCCCCCCGATGGAATTCAAAGAAGCCTTCAAAATCGCGCTTCAATCGCTCTGGGCCAACAAGCTGCGGTCCGTGCTCACGCTGCTTGGAGTGGTGATTGGCGTCTCCTCGGTGATTGCCGTGATTACGCTGACCAACGGGGTGAATAAGTACGTTGCGACCAAGGTCTACGGCTACGGAGCCGATGTTTTTACCCTGAGCAAGAATTCGCCCGTGATCCTGAGCTACAAGCAGTGGATCAAGTACCAGAAGCGCAAGAATCTTGAGTTGTCCGATTACCAGGCGATCGCCGACCAGTGCAAAAGCTGCGCGAGCGTGGGGGCGCTGCTGAGCACCACCGGCAAGGTTGTTTATGGACGCCACTCCAGCGACAACACCGATATCCGGGGGTGGACCTGGAACATGCCCGCCATCTCCAACATCAATATCGCCCAGGGGCGCAGCTTCGTTCCCGCCGACCAGCAGTACGGTACGCGCGTCGCGGTCGTCGGATACGATATCGTGCATAACCTGATGCCGCGCACCAATCCTCTCGGCAAAGAAATTCGCGTCGACGGCGAGCCCTACACCATCATCGGAGTCGCCGAGCGCCAGGGCACCACCCTCGGCCAGAGCCAGGACAACTGGGTCGCCGTGCCGATCACCGCTTACCAGCACACTTACGGGACCGACAACAGTGTGATCATTTACGTGAAGGCGGGGGCGGTGGGACCGCAGCTTGAGCGCGCCTCCGACGAGGCCCGCGTGATACTGCGCTCGCGCCGCCACGATGGGGTGGGCAAAGAGGACAGCTTCACCATTTCGACGAACCAGACATTTGTGGGGCTGTGGAAGCAGTTCAGCTCGACGTTTCTTTTTGTGGTCATCGGAATCGCTTCGATTTCGCTGGTTGTCGGGGGCATCGTGATCATGAACATCATGCTGGTTTCGGTGACGGAACGCACCAGGGAAATCGGGGTTCGCAAGGCGCTGGGCGCGCGGCGGCACGATGTGATGCTGCAATTCGTGATCGAATCGGGAACCATGTCGCTCTTCGGGGGCTTCATCGGCATTCTGGTTGGAGCGGGCGGAGCGCGTCTGGTGACGCTGATCATCGGCTTCCCATCGGATGTTGCGCTGTGGTCCGTGCTGCTTGCCGTGATTGTGTCCGGAGCCATTGGGGTTTTCTTCGGGGTCTATCCTGCGCACAAGGCTGCGATGCTGGATCCGATTGTGGCGCTCAGGTCGGAGCTATAGAAAGAACGAGCAGAAAAGCATGGCAACCACGGAGACAACTCGGGATCGCAAGTCGGGTGCAGGCTACCGGAATCGCGTCCGGAAATTCGGCAGCACCGGGGAATCGGTGCGCATGGCGCTGGACACGGTGCGCGCCAACAAGCTTCGCTCCAGTCTTACGATTCTGGGTATCGTGATTGGCGTGACGACGGTCATTACCATTTCATCGATCATCAGCGGGCTCAACAACAACGTGCAGGACTGGGTGAACTCGCTGGGCTCGAATGTGCTGTGGGTTTACCACATGCCGGTGATCGGGGTGCGGCCCACGGCGGCGATGCTGGCGCGCAAAAAGCTGACTCCGCAGGACGCCGTCGCGCTGCGCAGCCTGGCTCACGTTGTGACGGTGAATGCCGGGTCACGCCACGTCAATCCCATCTTCCAGGTCGGCGTGATCGGTGTAAAGTACGGCAACAAGCAGGCCCAGGGGACCATGCTCGAAGGCGACCAGGTGGCGCTGGAGCAGACCACTCAATTGGAATTTCTTCAGGGTCGCATGTACACCGAAACCGAAGATCAGCGCGCGTCGCACGTGGTCATCCTCGGGCACGACACCTGGCAGAAGCTGTTCGGCAAGTCCGACGCCGTCGGCAAAGAGGTCCAGATCGAAGGCAACATGTACACGGTCATCGGCGTGCTCGACAAGCTGAAGGAGGCTTTCGGCGGCGGCGATAATCCAGATGACAATCGGGCCTTGTTCCCACTGAACACCTTCATGCAGCTTCACCCCGAGGACGATGGGATGTGGATCAGCGTGAAGTACGATGATCCAAAATACAAGGACCTGGTGGCGGAGGAAGTGCGCGGAATGCTGCGCATCCGCCGCAAGGTGCATAGCTGGCAGCCGGATGACTTCGACGTTTTCTCGCCGGATTCGATCGCGCGCCTCTGGAAAGAGCTGACCGGCGGCCTGGCCATCTTCATGGTCGCGGTCTCCAGCGTGGGGTTGATGGTGGGCGGCGTCGGCGTCATGAACATCATGCTGGTCTCCGTCACGGAGCGCACGCGGGAAATCGGCGTCCGCAAAGCCATCGGCGCAACCAGGCGCAATATTCTTGTTCAGTTCACGGTGGAGGCCACGACCCTCTGCGCCATAGGAGGTGTGCTGGGGATTGTCCTCGGCGGCATCCTCACGCTGCTGATACGGCTGCTGATTACCGCGCTGCCCGCAACCATGTCGCCAACCTGGGCCATCATTGGATTTGTGGTCTCGCTGGCGATCGGACTGGTGTTTGGAATTTATCCGGCGTGGAAAGCCGCCACGCTGGATCCCATTGAAGCGCTGCGGTACGAATAGGAAGCGGGTCGCTAATAACCGGATCGTTAGAGCCTATCCAGTATCGGTGTACCCACCAAAGAAAGTGCAGGTCCCTCCACTGCGCGAACTTCGGTCGGGATGACAAGCTTTATCATTCGGTACATCAATGTTGGTTTTGCTCTGGATCAGCTACCCGCTTCTTAGCTACCCGGCTTTCAGCTACCAGCCCCACCAGCTAAACTGACACACATGAGCCGGGTCCTCCTTGCTGCTGCTGTTCTTCTGTCTTTTACTCCCGCCTTCGCCCAATCTGAAATCCAAGCCGAACAGCCCGTCCGGACCCGACACGCGATGGTGGTCAGCATTCACCATCTGGCCACCGACGCCGGCGTCGAGATGATGCGCGAAGGCGGCAACGCCATTGATGCGGCCGTAGCCACGGGATTTGCGCTCGCCGTCGTCGATCCCGCCGTAGGCAATCTTGGCGGGGGCGGATTCATGCTCATTCATTTTTCCGCTGGACCGAATGCCGGCAAAAATACCTTTCTCGATTTCCGCGAGCGCGCGCCGCAGGCCGCCACGACAAACATGTATCTCGACGCGAAGGGCAATGTGATTCCGAATGCCAGCATCACGGGCTACAAGGCCATTGGAGTCCCCGGCTCGGTCGGCGGGCTGGTCTACGCGGAGCGCAAATACGGACGGCTCACGCTGCCGCAGGTCATGGAGCCGGCGATCCGCTTCGCGTCGGACGGCTTTGTGCTTTCGACCGAGGAAGCGCAGGCTCTCCACGCCTCCAATCTTTCGCAGTTTCCGGTTTCACGACACATTTTTCAGCGCGACGGCAACTTTTATCAGCCGGGAGAATTTTTTCGCCAGCCGGAATTGGCTGCGACCCTGCGCGCCATCGCCGCCAACCCCGACGACTTCTATCATGGTGCCATCGCGAAAAAGCTGGTCGCCGATATTCAGAAGGGCGGCGGCCTGATCACCCTGGACGACCTGGCGCGCTACACCGTTAAGGAGCGCGCGCCGGTCACCGGAACCTATCGCGATTCCACCATCGTCAGTGCGCCGCCGCCGTCCTCCGGCGGCATCGTTCTGATCGAAGCGCTCAATATTCTGGAGGGCTACAATCTCAGCCGCTGGCCCGACCGCAGCCCGGAGGAGATGCACCTGATCCTCGAAGCCTTTCGCCGCGCCTTCAAAGATCGCAACGAGTATCTGGGCGATCCAGACTACGTGACCATGCCGGTGGCGCAGCTTCTCAGCAAGAAATACGCCGCGGCATGGCGCAACAGCATCCGCAACGACGAAGCTACGCCGTCGAGCGAACTTGAGCGGCCGGCCGGATTTCTGCCCCCGGCGCCGACGATGGATCAGGTTCGGCACGAGTCCACCCAGACGACGCATTACTCGGTCATCGATCCGGAAGGCAACGCGGTGGCCGTCACCTACACGCTCAACAACGGCTTTGGGTCGGAAGTCACGGCCGCCGGGCTCGGCTTTCTGCTGAATGACGAGATGGACGACTTCGCGTCGAAACAAGGCGTGCCCAATATGTTTGGACTCATTCAGGGACCCGCCAATTCGATTGCTCCGGGCAAGCGCCCGCTGTCGAGCATGACGCCCACGATCGTGCTTGAAAATGGAAAGGTCCGGTTTGTCCTCGGCTCTCCTGGAGGCTCGCGCATCATCACGACGGTCGCGAATATATTTTTGAGCGCCGCCGATGAGGGGCTGAATCTCCAGCAGGCGGTGGACGCGCCGCGCTTCCATACGCAATACCTGCCCGACGTGGTGTATCTCGAACCGGGTTTCCCAGACTCGACCATGAATCGTCTGCGCGCCATGGGCTACACCCTCCAGGTGGAGGGCAAGTGGAGCGACGGCGAGTGCATCGCGGTCGATCCAACGACGGGAGAGCTTTTGGGGGGCCACGATAACCGGCACAACTTTGGAAAGGCGGCGGGATTTTGAGTATCGCGAGCGAAGTCCGCGCGCTTGAGGAGCAGCTTCTCCAGACCAGCTTCCGCCGGAACCGCAAAGCTGTGGCGGAACTGCTTGCCGAAGACTTTCGCGAATTCGGAAGCTCAAGCCGCATCTGGAATAAACAGCAAATCCTCGATCAACTTGAAAGCGAGCCGGCGTTCGAGGCCACGCTGCAGGATTTCCAAACGACGGAAGTCGCCGCCGGGGTGGTGCTTGCGACTTACAGGCTGACCCTTCGAAGGCGCGACGCGGAAACCACCCACTCTCTGCGAAGCTCCCTCTGGGTCAGGCGTGACAATCGCTGGCGGATTCTGTTTCATCAGGGGACGATCACAACCCGGAGTTGGTCAGACTTCCTAAAATCAGGCGCTACGGCCTCGGAGGAATTCA
>JBAUHD010000159.1:0-4310 GCA_049680085.1 Acidobacteriaceae bacterium | reverse complement strand
GGCAGATTGCCGATGCCGAGCGAGTACCCGAAAGCGGCAGCCGTCTCCTCGAACTCGACTACGCGGCGCGGCTCCGGCTTCTCATGAATGCGGTAGAGTGAGGGCACGCCGAGGCCTTCGATCCAAGAGGCGACCGACTCGTTGGCCGCGAGCATGAACTCCTCGATGAGCCGGTGCGCCCAGTTGCGTTCTGAGCGCGTGACCGACTTCATGGCTCCGAACTCGTCGAATTCGATGAGGGGCTCGGGCAGGTCGAAATCAATGGACCCGCGCCGGTCGCGCTTGCGGTTCAGGATCTCCGCCAGTTGCTTCATGCGCTCGAAGGCTGGAACCAGTTCGGCGAATTCGGCGCGCGTGGCTTCGTCGCCGTCCAGAATCTGATGCACCTGCGTGTAGGTCATGCGGCGGGCGCTGCGAATCACGCCCTCGGTGACTTCGTAGCCCGTTACATTGCCGCCTGCGTCGATGTCCATGAGGCAGGAGAGGACCAGGCGGTCTTCGTTGGGGCGCAAACTGCACAGATCGGTCGAAAGCTCCTGCGGCAGCATGGGAATGGCGCGGTCGGGGAAATAGACGGAGTTGCCGCGCAGGCGGGCTTCGAGATCGAGCGCGGTCTCCGGACGGACATAGTGGGCCACGTCGGCAATGTGAACTTGAAGCCGCCAGTTGCCGGTTGCGGCGTCGTGCTCGACCAGCACCGCGTCGTCGAAGTCGCGGGCCGTTTCGCCGTCGATGGTGACGATGGGCAGGTGCCGGAAGTCCCGCCGCTCCGCCACCTCCTGCTTGTCGAGATGCGCCACCTCGCGCGCTTCCGCCAGCACGTTCTCCGGAAAGATGCGCGGCAGGTGGTGCTTGCGAATGACCATCTCCACATCAATGCCGAAGTCTTCCTCGTGACCCAGCACTTCGATCACCCGCCCTCGCGCGGGGCGCTCCTGCTGCGGCCAGTGCGTGATCTCCACATCGACAACCAGCCCCTCCATATTGTCGCGGTCATAGTTTTGGATAGCTGCCGCGGCCTCCTGCCCAAGCACGCGATGCGGCGCGGTCGCCGTCTCCGGGATCTCTGCGCCGTCGGGGATGAAGACCGGCTGGGCCATGCGCTCGTCGAAGGGCATGACGTAGTTTCCCTGCGCGCGGGCGCTGTGGGAGGAGTGGAAGATGCCGACCACCGTGGGGTTGCGGCGGGTGAGCACGCGGGCAATGCGGCCAAGCCTGCGTCCATCGCCGCGCGGCGGAGCCAGCTCCACCAGCACCTGATCGCCCTGCATGGCTCCATTAATCTCGTTGGGCGGAATGAAGATGTCTTCTTCGCCTGCGCGCTGGCGCTCGTTGGGGCGGACGAACCCAAAGCCGTCGCGGTGCAGGTCGAGCCTTCCGGCAACGAGATGGTCGCGGGCGGCGGCGCTTTTGGCGATGGCCCAGCGGTCTCGTTCGGCCTTGACCAGATGGCCAGCGGCGGTTAGCCGCGCCAGATGCTCCTGCAGCAGGCGGCGTTCGCGGCCTCCGCCGAGCGAAAACTCGCGGACCAGCTGCTGGAACCCGGCACGCTGGCCAGGGGAGCGCTCGATGTGGCGAAGCAGTTCGCGGTCGGTCACGGATTCAGAATAGCTGGTGATGCGGGTGGCTAAAAAGTGGATAGCTAAGAAGCGGGCCATCAGTCAGCGATAAGACGGTCAAATCGCGCAGAATTTAGTTCATCATCGAAGAAAACGGCCGATTTTGACATTCCGACCTTTTACGCAAAGGTCCTGTCAGCATTTTCTCCATTAACGAAGAACGATAAATATATATTGACGGACGATAAATAATGAGTCAAGATCGAGGTCAGAATCTTATTAAGGAACCACCTATGAAAAGAGGGCCAACAATATTTCTTCAAGGAGTGATTGTGCTCCTCGGCATCGGTGTTCTCGTCGCCATGCTCTGGGAACCTCACCTTGAGGGCAGGAACGTACACGCTACGCTTTTCGAGATCTATTTCAAAGATCCATTTCTCGCATATGTGTATATCGCGTCAGTTCCATTTTTCGTGGCGCTCTATCAGGCGTTCAAAGTGTTGGGATATGCCGGACGAAATAAGGCATTTTCGCAAGCAACGGTGAAGGCATTGCGAACCATAAAATACTGCGCACTCATCACCGCGGCTTCCATTGTGGCGGCGGATGTCTACCTGAGGATAGCTGCGCACGGCAACGATGACCCTGTGGGCGCCATTATGCTGGGCATCGTCGCCACCTTCGCCTCTATTGTCGTCGGTACTGCGGCGGCGGTGTTTGAGAGGGTCTTGCAAAATGCCGTGGATATAAAATCCGAAAACGACCTGACGGTGTAACCGACCAGCATGGCAATCATCATTAACATCGACGTGATGTTGGCGAAACGGAAAATGAGTGTCACTGAGCTGGCGGAGAAAGTCGGCATCACGATGGCCAATATTTCCGTGTTGAAAAATGGCAAGGCAAAAGCGATCCGGCTATCGACATTAGAGGCGATCTGCAAAGCGTTGGAGTGTCAACCCGGAGACATTTTGGAATATGAGGCAGATGCCTTGTGACAGCAAAAGCAGAAAGGCCCCGGGAGTGATTCCGGGGCCTTTCTGAATTAAAGAATGCTACAGCTTACGCGTGCGCCGTCGCAGTGGCCGTCGATTTCGTTGACTCGGCGTTGGCGACGGAAGAATTCGCGCCCTTGTTCTCGTTGCCCGGCTTGCGAATGTCGATGCCGCCCTTGAAGAACGCGCCGTCCTCAATGGAGATGCGCTGCGCCGTTACGTCGCCGGTGAGCGAGCCTTCGCTGCGGATGTCCACGCGGTCGCTGGCCGCCATGTTGCCGCGCACCTTGCCGAGCACGACGATTTCGCGCGCGGTGATGTTGGCCGCTACCTGACCATTGCGGCCCACGGTAACGCGGTTGCCAGGCAGGTTGATGGCGCCCTCGACCTTGCCGTCGATGTAGAGCGACTCCGAGCCAGTGACTTCGCCCTTGACGACGAGGCTTTTGCCGATGGTGGCCTGCTCGCTGGCCGCGGCCGGCTGCGCGCTGGGCGTGGGAGTGCGGGCGGGCGGTTCAAAGCTGGTGGTTTGGGGGGGTGCCGGACGAGGCGGATCATTCGACGGCGTCTGCGGGGAGCTTCCTGGCTGGTTCGGTTTCCACATTTGGTTCAATTCCTCTCTTCTGTACTTGTCCGGAGCATGGATGGCCCGGCGAGGGGTCCCCTCACCACCTTGCCGCTCCACCCGCCGGAGCAAGGTATCACGTCAATCCTCTTTGACTCAGCAAATCCGCGCAATCGGCGCTGTGCCTTTGATCTTATACACGGTGGGCGCGAAAATGCACGCATGGAATCGAATCTTTTCGCGGTCCTAATCGCATCAGTCACATAGCGGAACAGGAGTTCCGCAATTGGACCAGAACGGGAACTGAGTGGCCAGTCCTGTCGGTCGTCCCCCTGACGTAAAATGAATCCCGTCCATCCAGCCTTCAGAAAGTTCATGATGAAAAATTTCAGACTGCCGCCCGTCTCCGCCCTTGTTCTGTTGTTCGCCCTTGCCTCCGTGCCGGCTCGCGGCGAAGTGACCTTGCCCAATATCCTCAGCAGCCACATGGTTTTGCAGCGCGGGCGTCCCATCCACCTTTGGGGATGGGCCGATCCGGGCGAGCAGGTTAAGGCCACGCTGCGAGACACGTCCGCTTCGACCAAGGCCGACGGGCTGGGCCAGTGGAGCCTCTATTTGCCGCGGCAGCAGGCTGGCGGCCCTTACCAGGTCACGATCGCCGGGAGTAACACCATTGTTCTGGATGACGTGCTGATCGGGGACGTGTGGTTTGCTTCCGGACAGTCGAATATGCAGTTGCCGCTGATGGGTTTTCCCAACAGCGCGGTGGTGACGAACGGGGACGAGGAGATCAGGAACGCGACCAACCCGAACCTTCGTCTGCTGCACATTCCCATGATTGGCAAGCATTATCCGCAGCGCGACCAGGGGGCGTCGTGGACGCTGTGTACGCCGGAGACCGCTGCGAGCTTTTCCGCGGCGGCGTATTTTTTCGGACGCGAAATCGCGGCCCGGGAGCACGTTCCCGTGGGGCTCATCGACTCAAGCTACGGCGGAACTCCGATTGCCGCTTGGATTAGCATGGGCGCACTCGGGCGCGACGCCTCGCTGATGCCGGTGTTTGCGGAGTGGGCGCAGTTCTCTCAAGATCATACGGACCTGCCCCACATCCTCGCCCTGGAAAAGCGCGAGGATTCGGCGGCCTTGGCCGCGGGGCGAGCGAAGCCGGAGCATCCCTGGCACCCGAATTAC
>JBAUHD010000158.1:0-23939 GCA_049680085.1 Acidobacteriaceae bacterium | reverse complement strand
CCGAATTTCGTCCCGGCAAAAGCCAGTCGTCCGGGCAACTCGGTGCCGTCGCTCCTGACAGCTCCAGGGTTCAACCCGGTCGGATCAAAGAAGGAAAGATTGTTGTACTTCTCTTTGAACGGCGTGATGTAGTCCCACCGCACGCTGTAGTTCAAGGTCAGCTTGGGGCTGAAGCGCCAACTGTCACCCGCGAAGACCGCGTAGCCATACTGCCGAGGATAGGTCGCCGGAACATTGTAGTAGCTGACATTCGCATTGCCGACCGCACCGAGGTAAAAAGCGGCTGCGCCATTGCCTGGGCATGGAGCGGTCGAGGGGCAGTTCGCATTGCCGGTCGTATCCGCGCTGAAGCCGAAGGTTCCACCCTGATTTCCAGAGTTATTAATGGTGGTTCCCGCCATGTGCCACTGGAAGCCGGCCGTGATGGTATGCGTTCCGGCTACCTTGGTGAACACATCGTTGAAGGCCCAGGTGCCGCGGGTAGTGATGTTTGCAGCGGCGTTAGGACCGGCGGTGTTGCCCAACTGGGTATAGCCATCCATGGTAAAGGTCGGCAAATAGCTGGCGTTGGCTGTGCCCGCCACCTTGGGCAGGTCCGCCTTGCCGTTCAAGGCGTAATAGCCCTCGTTGCGGTTCAGATAACCCAGGGTCGCGTGGTTGTTCATCGTGCTTGAAAAGATGTGCTCCCAATTCAAGCGCTGAATGTTGGCATTTTCCGGATCGGCTGGCTGGGCGGTGGAGAGCGCGATGGGCAAGTCGCTTTGCGCGTTCACTGCCGTGCGCTGCCACCAACTGGTAAAGTACAGGTGGTCATTGGCGCCGACGTTGAAGTCAACCCGCCCGAAATAGACGTTTTCGCCATTGGTCAGCGACCCCTGTCCGGACCGGGGGATGAAGTAGTTGTTGACCTCGCCAGGACTTGTCGGCGTTGGCAACGGGGCCATCCACGCCTGGGCAATGGGATCCGCATAGGCCGGATTGATCACGTTCTTGACGCCTTGGTAGGCAATGGGCTGGCCCGCATCCTCGCCGTACTTCGCGGGATCGTCCGGATAATAAAGCTGGGTTGTGACGCCACTGAAGTCCCCAACGCGGTCGTTTGCCGAGGGGATGGTCATCGTGGCAGAATTGACGCCGCCGGCTTCCTTGAACGATTCCCAACTGAAGAGGAAAAATCCCTTCAGGAACGAATTCTGCCCGTGAGTGCCGGGAAGCAGGATCGGACCGCCGATTCTGGCGCCGTAATCGTTCTGCGTGTCTTCCGGCTTAGCTGCCCCGACGGGCGCGCCATATTGGAAGGCATTGAACATCCGGTTACTGATGTAGTCGTAGGCCGCGCCGTGGAACTCGCTGCCGCCCGACCGCGTCTCGACGATAAGCTGTCCGGAAGTGCTATTGCCGTACTGCGCGGGATAGTTGGCCGTCAGAACCGTTACCTCGCTCGTGATGTCCGGGGACATACCGAAGTCGGTCTCAAGGCTCACCATGCCACTTTGGTTCATGAAGCCTTCCAACGCGGTGGCTCCATCCACCAGAGCCTCGTCGCCGCTTACCTGGCCGCCGTTGGTCTGGGCGTTATAGGCATTGCCGGTGCCGCCGGTGCTCACGCCAGGCAGCATCAACGCCACAGTCACTGAGGAACGCGGCGCGCCGGAGATGATCAGAGGAAAATCCTGCAACGTTTCCGGAGCGATGCCGCCGCCAAGGGTGGCGTTCGTGAGGTTCACAGTGGAGCTGCCGCCCTGAACCGTCACGGTTTGCTCCGCCTTGCCAACCGCGAGTTGAATGTTGAGGGTTCCAACCTGGCTGATGGTGAGCTGAATTCCCTTATTAACGGTGGTCTGGAAGCCCGGAGCCGTCGTCGTGACGGTGAAGGTGCCCGGAGAGATGCCGGTAATGTTGTACCCGCCAGCGGCATCGGACTTCACTGCCCGGGTAAATCCGGTCGCCTGGTCGGTTAATGTTAAAGTCGCGCCGGGAATCGCGGCGCCGGTGGCGTCCGCCACGGTTCCACCGAGCGTAGCGCTGTTGGCCTGCCCGTAACTCAGTCCGGTCACCGCAAAAAGCGCTAGCGCCAGACAGATTCCTAAAACTTTTGTGATACCGATTACTTTCCTGATCATGAACTTGACCTCCATAGCCAAACAATTCGTACTGCCTGTGATCGACGGCGGGCACGTTCTGCCAGCCAGCGGAATTCTCATTTGATTCCTTGAAAAATGGCCCAGGTACACCGCGCAAACACGCAAACGTTTCGATACATAGCAAAACGTACCGCTTGCGACGTGGCAAAGTTGTTTTACCTTACGGTTCAGTCGATGTCAACAAAATTTCGCAGATGGAAGAGGAAATTCAGGCACTGAGGCAAACAATGGGGCCAAGCCCGGTTCGCTGCCCCGGGGAGTTTGCTTTCTCCGAGGCGGCAACCTGAACGCCCGGACCGCTGAAATGCCCCGGAGAGCTCATGGCAGGCGGGAAATGGGCAAGCAAAAATCAAATAAGCGCCCGGAGGTATCCGTCCGTGGTATTTTATTGTTATTATTTTTCACGATTCCAGTGCAGTGATAAAGAAAAGGAACATCATTTATGAGGAAATCGACACATACTTTGACGGCTGCGCTGGCGATCCTTTTGCTGGCGGGCGGGGCTCTGGTGGTTGGATCGCCGAGCGCCAGGGCGGAAGACAACGGTATCGGGCAGACACCGGTGCTTGGCTGGAGTAGCTGGAGCTTCATCCGCGAGAATCCGACGGCGGCAAACATCAAGGCTCAGGCGAAGGCGATGAAGGATTCCAGCCTGTACTCGCTCGGCTATGTAAACATCAATATTGACGATTTCTGGTACGAGTGCCCTGGCCCCCAGGGTCCGAATGTGGATGAGTATGGCCGTTGGGTGACGGACCCGGCGCGAGTCCCTGCCCATGGGGAGGACAACGGCATCAAGGTCGTTGCGGATTACGTCCATAGCCTGGGAATGAAGTTCGGAATCTATCTGACTCCGGGGATTTCCATGCAGGCGGTCAAAAAGAACACACGCATCCAGGGCACGCAATACACGGCGGACCAGATTGCGGAGCCGTTGATCAAGGAGAGCAACTATAACTGCAAGGGCATGGTGGGCATTGACTACAGCAAGCCCGGAGCCCAGCAGTACCTCAACTCCTGGGCCAATATGCTGGCCTCGTGGGGCGTCGATTACATCAAGCTCGACGGCATGCACAACGCGAACGTCCCCGACATCAAGGCATGGTCGGAGGCGATCCGCCAGAGCGGGCGGCCGATGATTTTCAATGTCACACAGGGGGGATACACAACGGAAATTGCGCGCGTTTTGATGAAGTACGCGAACCAATGGGAGTTCGCGCCCGACCTGGAGTGCTATGGCTGCGACAAGCACGGCAGCTATCCGCTCACCAGTTGGCCCAGCATCAAGAACCGCTTCGACTATGTGGCCAAGTGGCAGCCTTACGCAGGCCCTGGAGGCTTCAACGACTACGACTCCGTCGAAGTAGGCAACGGCAAAAATAACGGAACTACTCTCGACGAACGTAAGACCCAGTTGAGCCTGTGGTCCCTCGGAGCGGCGCCCATTCTCCTCGGTGTCGATCTGACTCACCTCGATCCGCAGGACATGAAATTGCTGGAAAACAAGGCTGTGCTTGCCGTGGATCAGGATGCAGTCGCCGCCAAGCGAATCGTCAATGAACCCACCCGGCAGGTGTTCGCCAAGACAGTGCCGAACGGAGACGTGATCGTAGGCTTGTTCAACACCGGCGAACAGGCGCAGAAGGTCTCGGTTGAGGCGTCCGCCGTGGGGCTGCCCAAAAATGAGGGCGGCTACTCGTTGGATAACCTGTGGACGGGCAAGACGGAGAAAGCAGGCGGTACCATCAGTGCGACTGTTCCGTCGCATGGCGTGGCCCTCTATCGCATCAAGGCGCGTTGACCGGAATTCAACAGAAAAGGAACTGAGCCATGAAAAATCGAATGAAGACGATTGTGACTGTACTGGCGGCCGGCATCCTTGTCGGAGTTTTGGTGGCGGGCGCCAGGAATGCGAGGGCGGAGGACAACGGCATCGGGCGCAAGCCTGTGCTGGGCTGGAGCAGTTGGAGCTTTCTTCGCAAAAATCCCTCGGCAACGAATATTAAGGCCCAAGCGCGCGCGCTCAAAGATTCGGGCTTGCAGAAGCTTGGCTACGAATACATCAATATTGACGATTTCTGGTACCAGTGTCCGGGCAGCCAGGGCCCCAATGTCGATGAGTACGGCCGCTGGGTAACGGATACGTCGCGATTCCCTTCCCAGGGCGATGCGAACGGCATCAAGGCCGTTGCGGATTACGTGCATAGCCTGGGAATGAAGTTCGGAATCTATCTGACTCCGGGGATTTCCATGCAGGCGGTTAAGAAGAACACGCGCATCCAGGGCACGCAATACACGGCGGACCAGATTGCGAAGCCGTCGGTCGAGGAAGACAACTACAACTGCAAGGGCATGGTGGCGATTAACTATACGAAGCCGGGCGCGCAGCAGTACATCAATTCCTGGGCCGATATGTTCGCGTCCTGGGACGTCGATTACATCAAACTCGACGGAATGTACGACAAGAACGTCCCGGACATCAAGGCATGGTCGGAGGCGATCCGGCAGAGCGGCCGGCCCATGATCCTTAACATCACCTGGGGAAGGCTCACGCCAGCCATTGCGCCGGTCCTGATGAAGTACACGAATCAATGGGTCGTCACTCCCGACTTGGAGTGTTATCGCTGCGAGAAGAACGGGAGTAGCTACCCGCTGACCAGTTGGACCGATGTCGCAAAGCGCTTCGACATTGCCGCCAAGTGGCAGCCTTATGCCGGCCCCGGCGGATTCAACGACTACGACTCCATTGAGGTGGGCAACGGCAAAAATAACGGAATTACTCCGGATGAACGCAAAACCCAGTTGAGCCTGTGGGCGCTGGCTTCGGGACCCCTGATCCTTGGCGTCGATCTCACGCATCTTGATCCGCGTGACTTGAAGTTGCTGAAAAATACGGCGGTGATTGCCATGGATCAGGATACGATCGCCGCCAAGCGAATCGTCAATGAACCCACTCGGCAGGTGTTCGCCAAGACGGCCCCGAACGGAGACGTGATCGTCGGCTTGTTCAACACCGGCGAGACGGCACAGAAGGTCTCGGTCGAGGCGTCCGCCGTGGGGCTGCCCAAAAACGAGGGCGGCTACTCGCTGGATAACCTGTGGACGGGCAAGACGGAGAAAGCAGGCGGCACCATCAGCGTGACTGTTCCGTCGCATGGCGTGGCCCTCTATCGCATCAAGGCGCGTTGACCGGACACTGCGGGAAAGGCTTCATAGACAGATCAGCCTTGAAGGAGGTGGTTCTCGAATCTACGGAGGTTACGTGAGCTTCTATCCCCGCTTCAATGCAACCGGCACATGATTGGGCTCGAAGCTGATACGAAGTCGAGTGCGGGTTGCTTTCGCAAAGCGCTCCAGCATGCGCGTAGAGGGTAATACTTTGCCACTCTCAAGCCGCGCGACGACGGCCTGAGTCGTTCCCATTGCCTCCGCGACCTCTTCCTGCGTCATGTCGGCATTGCCTCGGGCCTCGATCAAAGCAGACGCGAGCGCAAACTCCTCCTCCAGCGCGGCATATGCAGCGACGTACTTCGGATCTTTCTTCCACTGCGTGAAGGACTCCTCAGCCGGTATGAATTTACGCTTCATTGGACCTCCTATTTTTTATAGCTGACATAAAAAGTCGTCGTGCAAATCTTCCAAAGCCTGCGCGACACCTGCGCTTATCATGGGATTCGCTTGAACGGGGAAGTCTAAGGAAGTGCCAGGAGGTGTGGTATTGGTTGCCCCCCAGGGATTCGAACCCCGATTGATCGGTTCAGAGCCGACTGTCCTACCATTGAACGAGGGGGCAAAACAAAGGCAGCAGAGCGCTGCCTCTTGCGGTACATCCTCATCATAATGGGCGCGATGGTTGCGGTCAATTATCGCGCGTTGAGGAGTGGGTCAGTTTGAAAAAAACATTCCTCAGGGGCTAAAGCCCACAACTTTTTTAGCCGTTGTTCGGCACGGCTGAAGCCGTGCCCTGATACGAATCTCTTCAAACTGACCCACAACCACCCGTTGAGCAAGGCTGAAAGCGCCGCTTGCTACTTCTTGCTGAAGGATCGTACCAGTGTCACCATGTTCCAGAGGTCTTCCGGCTTGGCGCGCAGTCCTTCGCCCGTCATTTCGCCTTTGCCCTTCTGGATGATGTAGAACAGCTCGCCATCGGTCATTGATTGCAGCGAGGCTGGATCGCGGTAGTCCTTGAGCTTGGTTTTCAGTTGAGCCGCCATGTCTCCGTCGCCCGCGCCGGCCTTGCCGTGGCACATGGCGCAGTCGTAGCCGTACATCTTGCGCGCGTGCGCCAGGCCCTCAGCGGTGGGATGGACGGGATTGGTCTGGTGCGCGATATCGGGAGGAACACTGAAGGCGGCCTCCTTCGGCGGCGCCGCATCCTGGGAAGGAAACGGAGCCGCACCCAGGAACGCGATTACGGAAACCAGAGCGATTTCTCGAATCATGGCAAACTCCTCGTGGGGCGGGAATCCGATACAGCGCGGGATTCTACGCCTCGGACGCCTGAGAAGAGAAGGACTATTTGCGCTCTGCTCACGATGCTGATCGAAATCCTCGCCTCAATGACCCAATCTGGCGGAGA
The DNA here is from genome assembly GCA_049680085.1 of Acidobacteriaceae bacterium. Classification (GTDB taxonomy): domain Bacteria; phylum Acidobacteriota; class Terriglobia; order Terriglobales; family Acidobacteriaceae; genus Silvibacterium. The sequence goes on along the minus strand of JBAUHD010000158.1, from coordinate 17,213 downwards.
ATAGAACCATGCAAGCTTGCGGCTTTACGGACGTTCCGGGGGCGCTCGAAGAGATTCGCGCCGGGCGGATGATCGTCGTCGTCGATGACGAAGACCGCGAAAATGAAGGCGACCTTACGCTGGCCGCCGAGTTCGTCACGCCGCAGGCCATCAACTTCATGGCCCGCTATGGCCGCGGGCTGGTGTGTCTTGCGCTCACCGAAGAGCGGGCCGACTATCTGCGCCTGGGTCCGATGACACAGCAGAACTCCTCGCGCTTTGGGACGGCCTTCACGGAAACCATTGAGGCGCGCGAGGGCGTGACCACGGGAATCTCCGCGCAGGACCGCGCCCACACCATTCAGGTGGCCATCGACGCGGGTTCGACGGCGCAGGACCTGGCCCGGCCCGGCCATGTCTTCCCTCTGCGGGCGCGTCGCGGCGGTGTGCTGGTGCGCGCCGGGCAAACCGAGGCTTCGGTCGATCTGGCCCGCATGGCCGGCCTGGTTCCCGCCGGTGTGATCTGCGAAATCATGAACGACGACGGGACCATGGCGCGGGTTCCGGACCTGAAGAATTTTTGCACCGAGCATGGGCTGAAAATGCTGACCGTGGCCGAGCTGATCCGCTACCGGCTGCAGAACGAGCGCTACATCTTCCGCGTCGCCGAGAGCCTGCTCCCCACTCCCTTTGGAGAATTCCGCGCCATCGCTTACGAAAGCGAAGTCGATGGCGGCGAAAGCCACATTGCACTGGTCAAGGGCGACGTGGCCACCGGGGATGAGCCGGTTCTGGTTCGCGTTCACTCGCACTGCCTGGCCGGAGACATCTTCGGCGCACTGACCTGCGACTGCCAGCAGCTGGTGCGGCAGTCGCTGCGGCAGATTGCCGAAGCCGGACGCGGCGCGCTGGTCTACCTGCACAACACCAGCCGCGGATTCGATATTGACCGCGGGGTCGAGCCGCATCGGATCCTCTTTCACCGCGAAGCCGCTCTGGGGAGCGAGAAGCGGGAGGATGATCGCCATCGCCAGCGCATCCTGCGACAGGTGGGGCTGGGCGGGCAGATTCTGGCCGACCTCGGCATCCGCAAAATCCGCCTGCTCTCGAACACGCCGACCCACGTCCCCGCGCTCCAGGGATTCAATGTGGAGATCGTGGAGCAGGTGCCGATTGCCGGCGCAGCGGCGAATGCTGAACGCTGAGTTGCGCTTTTTTCCTCGACCTTGCCACCGCTTTGCGTTAGAACGGTACTTCCGTCTATCCGCGGATTGAAAATGAGGCCCCTCAGCATGAGCCCTGTCAAACAGGTCTGGATTCTCCTCCTCTGCGCTTCCCTTCCCGCGTTTGCCAGCCCGCGGCGGGCGGCAAAGACTTCCTCATCCGCGACCTCGCAGCCGGGAAAGATTCCGATCACGCTTGACGTGGTGGTTGACGGCAAGAGCGGCCCCGTTTCCGAGCTTCAGCAGCAGGACTTCACGCTGCTCGATAACAAGCACCCGCAAGCCATTCAGTCGTTTCGGACGGTCTCCGCGGAGGGGGCTCCGGTGAAGGCCGTGGTGGTGATCGACACCGTCAATACATCCTTCGAGACCACTTCGACGGAGCGCCATCAGTTGGAAAAATTCTTTCTCCAGACCGGCGGCCGGCTGGCGGTGCCGGTTTCGCTGGTGATCTATTCCGATGCCGGGCTGAAGATGCAGCCTGTCGCGTCCACCGATGGACACGCGGCGCTTGCGTTCCTGAATCAGAACCCGGTCGCGGTCCACGCCGCCAACGAGCCCAAAGGGTCGGAAGGCGAATTCGACCGCATTGAGAAGTCGCTCGGTGCGCTGCGCTCGCTGGCGGTCGGCAACCTGAGCGTGCCGGGCCGAAAGCTGCTGATCTGGGTTAGCCCTGGGTGGCCGATGCCCATGCCTTCGGCGCTGGGGCTGATGCCGAAGGAAAAGGCGCAGATCTTCAACCGCATTGTGGCGGTCACGGGATTACTGCTGATGAGCCACACGACGGTGTACGTGGTCGATCCCAACGGCACGGACGATGCCGCGGGGTTTCGCACGAACCGTTATAAGGAGTACCTGAACGAGATCAAGTCGCCGTCGCAGCCGCAGGTGGCCAACCTGGCTTTGCAGGTGTTTGCGATCCATAGCGGCGGGCGGGTGTTTGTGGGGAGCAACGACATCTCCGGCTCGCTGAACGATTGCCTCCGCGATGCGGAGTCCTACTATTCGATTTCCTTTGATCCTCCTGCTGCGAGTCATCCGAACGAATACCACCACCTGGAGATCAAACTCGACAAGCCTGGCCTGAAGGCGCGGACGCGCAGCGACTATTATTGGCAGCCATAGTTGCGTTTTTTTGGCAGAACATGAAGTTATTTTTCAACTTCATATAAACCAATCGATAGGCGGCGGTCCGCGCCGCCACTGCGGCTTGGTTGACAGGGCTGGACGGGGGTTGGTATTCTGACTAGTCGAAACGACTAGTTGAAATTTATGCGAACAGTTCAGGCTTCTGAAGCGAAAACCCATCTGCCCCAACTCCTCGATGACGTGGAGCGAGGGGCGACGTTGATTATCACGCGGCATGGACGCGCGATTGCGCGGCTTGTTCCGGAGTCCGTCGCGGACCAGGCCAGCGTCAGCGCGGCTATCGACCGAATTCAGGCGCGCCGTCGCCGGAACCCGCATGTGTCCGTGGAAGAGATTCTGTCGATGCGTGACGAGGGCCGTCGATAGATGGCGTTTGTCCTGGATGCATCCATTGCTGCGAGTTGGGCACTGTCAGACGAGAACGAATCGGCGGCAACAGCCGCGCTGGCGCGCACCGGTGGCGAGGTGTGCGTTGTGCCGGCGTTGTGGTGGTTTGAAATTCGCAATTCCCTGCTGATGGCGGAACGCCTCAAGCGGCTGACGAGCGCAGAGACATCGCAATTTCTACATGACCTGAATGATCTGAAGGTGAATGAGGATTTCAGCCCCGATGAAACTGATCTGTTGCGGCTGGCGCGAACGCACAAGCTGACGGCCTATGATGCCGCCTATCTGGAGCTGGCGCGAAGACAAGGCGTTCCCCTCGCCACTCTGGATGAGGCTCTGGCACGAGCGGCGCGGCTGGAGAGAGTGTTTCTCATCGGATACAGCTCGTAGGCTTTCGGCTGTATTAATCTCTAAACAAATCTCTTTTCTTTTCGAGGCCGCTTGCTCCCTGTTCGCCCATTCGTCCATCCCACCAGGCAGTCTCCGCTTGCCTGCGGTGAAGTCTCCCTTGAGGCGCTGGCCCGGAAATACGGGACGCCGCTCTATGTCTATTCCGCTGACGCGATAGGGTACCGGTTTGGGCTGTTCGCGGAGGCGTTTGCCGGGCAGAGCCACCTGGTGTGCTATGCGGTGAAGGCGAACTCGGCGCTGGCGATTTTGAAGCGGCTTGCGGAGCGCGGGGCGGGCTTCGATATTGTTTCCGGCGGCGAACTGGAGCGGGTGCTTGCGGTGAGCCGGGGGGCGGCGGCGCGCGTTGTTTTCTCCGGAGTGGGCAAGACGGCGGGGGAAATTGACCTGGCGTTGCGGTCTGGGATTCTGCTATTCAATGTGGAGAGCGAGGGCGAGTTGGATTTGCTGGCCGAGCGCGCCGCGAAGCTGAGGAAGCGGGCGCGGATTGCGCTGCGCGTGAATCCCGATGTGTTTGCGGAGACGCATCCCTACATTTCGACGGGGCTGCGGGAACACAAGTTTGGAATCGACATTGCGCGGGCGCGGACGGTTTATCGCAAGGCCGCACGCAGCCGGTGGATTGAGCCGGCGGGAGTGAGCGTGCATATCGGCTCGCAGATTCGGACGGCGGAGCCGTTTGGGGCCGCAGTGAGCCGCGCCGCCGCGCTGGTTCGGCAGCTTCGCAAGGATGAGCTGCCGATTCGATTTCTGGACGCCGGGGGCGGGCTGGGGATTGAATATCATTTGGAGCTTCCGTTTCATCCCGAGGAGAAGGTTCAGCAATACGCCGCCGCGCTGAAAGGGGCGGTGAGCGGGCTGGCGGATCTTCAATTATTGCTGGAGCCGGGGCGGTTTCTGGTGGCGCAGGCGGGCGCGCTGCTGGCCCGCGTGCTGTATGTGAAGAAGAATGGCGGGAAGCATTTTGTGATTGTAGACGCGGCGATGAACGATCTGATCCGGCCGTCGCTGTACCAGGCGCATCATGAGATTGTTCCGGTGACGCCGCGCAGAGGGGCGCGCACGCTGACCGCCGATATTGTGGGTCCAGTGTGCGAGACGGGAGATTTTTTTGCGCGGGACCGCGAGTTCCCTGCCGTGCGGGTTGGCGATCTGGTGGCGATTCTTGATGCCGGGGCTTACGGGCAGTCGCTGGCGTCGAATTACAACTCGCGCCCGCGGGCGGCGGAAGTTCTGGTGGAGGGCAGGCGGGCGAGGCTGATTCGGCGACGCGAGACGATGGAGGATTTGCTGGCGACGGAGATTTTTTAGCACGGCGGAACCAGCATGGGTGTATCCGCAGAGGAAAGCGCAGGTCCCTCCGCTGCGTCCGCTGCGCGGACTCCGATTCGGGATGACAAGGATTGCCCAAGCCTGAGAATTGAGGTCTTTGTTTGGTATTGTGGTGGTGACATGACACGCACAATTTTGCTGGTTCTCTCTCTGCTGATGGTGGTCCCGCTTGCTGCTTACGCTTCCAATCCGCTGGTCATCAAAACAGACAAGGGCAAGGTTCAGGGCGCGTTCACGGCGGACCAGCAGGTTCGGGAGTTCAAGGGGATTCCGTACGCCGAGCCGCCGATTGGCGAGCTGCGGTGGCAGCCTCCGCAGCCTGCGGTCAGGTGGAAAGGCGTGCTGGACGCCATGCACTTTGGGAATCGGTGCATGCAGGCGCCAATTTTTGAGGATATGCTCTTTCGCGATGCGGGCCCCAGCGAAGCCTGCCTGACGCTGAACGTGTGGACTCCGGCGAAGGCCAAGAAGGGCAGCCTGCCGGTGATGGTTTGGATTTTTGGCGGCGGGTTTCAGGCCGGAGGCACGTCGGAGCCGAGGCAGGATGGGCAATTTCTGGCGCACCGCGACGTGGTGGTTGTGTCGATGAATTACCGGCTGGGCGTTTTTGGGTTCTTCGTGAGCCCGGAGCTGGCCGCCGAGTCGGCGCATCACGCCGCTGGCAACTATGGGTTGATGGACCAGAGCGCCGCGATTGCCTGGGTGCAGAAGAACATTGCGAAATTTGGAGGCGATCCGCACAACATTACCATCTTCGGCGAGTCGGCGGGGTCGATGTCGGTGAGCTCGCAGATGGCTTCGCCGCTGTCGCGGGATCGTTTTCAGAAAGCGATCGGGGAGAGCGGCGGGCAATTTTTCGCGGGCGACTTTGACGCCGAGCCTCTGGAAGCGCGGGAGCAGGCGGACATGAAATTTGCGCAGGCTGCGTTTGGGACAACCAGCCTGGCCGCGCTGCGGGCGATTCCGGCGGATCAGCTCCTGAAAGACTCGATGAAAAAGGTGGACGGCAAGGGGGCTTACTTTGGTCCCGATGTGGACGGGTGGTTTTTGCCTAAGCCGGTGCCGGAAATTTATGCCGCTGGCGAGCAGGCCCATGTTCCTCTGCTGGCGGGATGGAACGCGGATGAGGCGCGGGATTCGGTAACGTTCGCCAATCCTCAGCCGACGGCGGAGAGCTTCAAGCGGAAAGCCGAGGCGGAATTTGGTGCCGACGCGGCGGAGTTTCTGAAGCTTTACCCCGCCGATGCCGATGCCGAGGCGGTGCGCTCGGCGGGCGACGTGGCCGGGGACCGGTTCATCATTTACTCGACCTGGCGCTGGCTGGAGGCGCAGGTGAAGACCGGGGACGCGCCGGTGTATCGCTACCACTTTGACCTGGTTCCGCCCGTGGACAAATACCACCCGGCGGGCGACGGCGTGTTTCACTCCGACGATATTGAGTATGTGTTTGGCACGCTGGACTCGCGCGTTGATGCGCATGTGCGGCCAGCGGACCGCAAGATGTCGGAGGATATTCAGCAATACTGGACGAACTTTGCGCGGACCGGGAACCCAAACGGAGACAGCCTGCCTAACTGGCCGACCTACGATGCCGCGGGTGGATGGATGGTGATGCACTTGAACGCGACATCGGAAGCAAAGCCGGATGCGGAGCGTGCGCGGTATCTATTTCTGGATAAGGAGTGGGGGAAGTAGAAAGACTCCAGCGCAATGACAGTCGCCAAACATGAGAAGCGAATCCCATATCTTGACGGGCTGCGGGGCTATTCTATCCTCGCTGTGGTTCTGGACCACCTGATTGGGGGCTCCGAATGGCATCAGCACCATCGATGGCTTCAGGACTCGGTGGCGAACTCAACGCTCGGGGTTCGCATCTTCTTTGTGATCAGCGGATATCTGATCACCACGCTTCTTTTGCGGGAGCAGGACCGACGCGGCACAATTTCCATACGCGGGTTTTATGAACGGCGCATCGCCCGCATCTTTCCAGCCTTTTATCTGTTTGTGGCCGTGATGGCGATTCTGAATGCCTTCCATCTGGTGTATTTATCGCTGGCGTCGTTTATGGCGGCGATTACCTATACGTGGAATGTAGCGTTTTTTTGGCGAAAGGGCCTGGGCGGATGGGGAGACAATAACGAACTCTTCGGCCATGTGTGGACGCTCTCGATTGAGGAGCAGTTCTATCTCGTGTGGCCGAGCTGCCTGGTCTATCTTGGGCGCAAATGGAGCAAGCGGCTGGCGATTGCGATGATTGTCCTGCTCCCATGCGTGCGACTTTTCAGCTTCTTCTTTTTGCACGAGTCGAAACTTCGCTCGACGCTGCTTGCCAGGAGCGCGCAGGACCAGATTTTGTGGGGAGTTCTGGCGGCGTTTTTGATGACTGGAGACATTGACATTCTTGAGCGGCTGAAGAATTTTCGCTACAAGGCGAGCGTGCTGTTTGGTTCCCTGCTGCTGCTATTCGCCTCCGATCCGTTTCTCTCATCGTACAAGGCATCAGGAATGGAAGCGTGGCTGGTTCCTACGCTGCAAGGCGTTGGGACGGTGGGATTGATGCTGTGGCTTTGGAGCGGAACGGGCGGGATTCTTCGCCGGGTTCTGGAATCGTGGCCGGCGGTGCAGCTTGGGCTGCTTTCCTATTCGCTCTACATTTGGCAGCAGCCGTTCACGCGGTGGTCGCGGATGGATTTTCTGCCCGCACCGGTGAGAGCGCTAGGGGCCTTGTTGGTGGCGGCCCTCTGTTACTACCTGGTGGAGGTTCCGATGCGGCGCCGCATCCGCGGCTGGTTCTCGCAGAATGAGACTTCGAGCAAGGCTGCTGTGGGCGAGCAGGACACACCTGTCACTCAGTAGGCGGCGGCGCGGTTGTCTGGCCGGAATAGAAGACTGTCCAGGGGCCGGCGATCATGTCCCGCAGAATGGGCTTCTGCCACGCATATTCCGGATGGGCGGCGAGGAAGGGCCGCGCGTAGAAGTTTTCTCCGCACGGGTGGCCGGCGCGAGCAATGAAGCTCATTTTCGCGGCCATATCGCTGTCGGTGGCCTTGCCCTGCACCGCTCCGCCGGGATAGTAAGGGCCCCAATCCCAGATGGCTACGCCCTCTTTGGCGGTGTCCACGTGGCCGCATAGGCCGCGCTGATCGGCCCGTTTCTGATTCAGGAAAGTGTCCTGGTGGTCGGCGAGAAACTGCTCGGCCATGGGCACGTCGATGTTTCCCTTGTTGGCCTGCATTAACTGCTCCCAGCGCATGTGGCGGGCATTGGGCGAGGAGCTTTTGTCGGTGGGATCGAAGCCTTCGGTTTCATCGCGAATCAGGGCGGGGTCGCGGGGAAAGTTGGAGCTTACGAAGTAGCCGTCCTTCTTGCGCCATAGGGGCGTGTGTTTGAGTCCGAGTTCGAGGTAGGCAATTTCGTTGGTCTTGCGGTCACCGATGAGCCAGTCGTTGGCGTATCCTCCGTTGTTGCCCTTGCGCATGATGGCGGCGAAGTCGTCGATGGATGCGGCGTATTGGAGCGCCTTGCGGGCGCGCGTGAATTCCGGGATTCCCCTGGAGTTCCAGTCATTGAACTGCGAGATGGTGGTCTCGGTGACCATGAGGCCGGCGTCGTTGATGCCGAAATCGTCGGCGCTGTCGATGAGGCCGGGGGCGCCGTCCATCAGGATTCGGTGACCGTGGGCGGGCTGGATGTCGAAGACAATGACCCAGCGGGAGCCCTCGGCATAGGAGGTCCAGTTATTGTGGGCCATGACGATTTTGCCGTCCCTGGTGTAGCTGCCGGTGGCGATGAAAGCGCTGCAATTGCCGGGCGGTCTGGGCAGGGGACGCGCGGAGACGTGGGTCGCGGCGCGCTGGTCGCGTTCCAGCCAGGGAACGTAATAGTCCACCAGCTCCTCGTCGCCATTCATGGCGACGATGTCCCAAAGATCGAGGTTGACGCCGCGGGCGGCGACTCCGGCGGCGATTCCCTTCAGCTCCTGCTGGTACTCCGCGTCAATGCGCGGCCAGAGGATGGTGCGGCCGGCCTCGCGGAAGAACTGCCAGTCGTGGTCGGTCGAGTGCTCCGCCTCAAGCTTGAGAACGCGGGAGAAGTCGGCGATTTCGGGAGCGAGCCAGTAGCCATGCTGATAGCCGATCTGGGCGGGGCTTCCCTGAAGGTGGACGTAGGTCCAGCCGCCGCGCTCAAAGCGGTAGGAGCCGGCGAGGCGCGCGTCCTTGAGGTTTTGGGACCTGGGAGCGGCTGAGGCGCTGGCCGCGAGGACGAGAACAATGGCGGCGCAGGCGAAGGCCGTACGTAAACGGGTCGCGAGCATGGCTCAGCCTCCTGCCGCGTGAACAAAATCAGGCGGGACGATTATCGCTTTTTCTTGGCGGGTTTCGCAGCTTTTTTCGGGGCCGGCTTTTTGGGGGGCTTGGGCGCGGGCTTTTTGGAGGGACTGGGAGCGGACTTTTTCGCCGGAGGCTTTGCGACTTTCTTCGCGGGCGCGCTGTTCTTGTGCGCCGCGCTCTTTGGAGCGGCTTTGGCGGGCGCGGTTTTGGCAGGAGCGGACTTTGCGGGAGCGGCTTTGGCCGGAGCGGTTTTGGCCGGAGCGGTTTTGGTGGGCGCGACCTTTGCGGGAGCGGCCTTTGCGGGAGCCAGTTTCCTGGCGGATTTTACCGGACTGGGCTTCGCTGCAGCCGGAGTTTTGGCGGGCGCGGCGGTTTTTTCAGGCGTCGCGGCCCTGGCGGGCTTCGCGCCATTTTTTGCGGGAGGCGGCGGGGCTTGCTTCGCGGCGGGCGCGGGCTTTGCCGCCTTTGACGGTTTGGCGGGAGCGGCTTTTCTGGCGGGCTCCAGCCGGATGGAAGACTCGTCTTCCTCCTCTTCGTCGTGCTCGTGATCTTCGTCGTGGACGCCGTGGTGCCCGTCGTGGTCCTCGTGATCCTCGTGGTCCTCGTGGTCCACTTCGGCGACCTTTGCTTTTTTCGCGCGGGTGCGGCGGATGCTGACCGGAGGCGGCGGGGCGGGGGGCGAATGCGGCTCAAGGAAGGCGCGCATCTCCTCGTCGGTGGTGAGCTTGCCGTCCATGATGGCGAAGAAAACCTGCTGCACGATCTCTTCGTAGCCGGCGAGGTCGGGGGTGATGCGCATCTCCTGCATCAGGATAGCGGGAATCTTCTGGCGGGCCTCGGGCCAAACGGTGAGGAAATTCTTGAATTTCGCCAGCACGGGCGCGCTCTTGCTGGTGTAGGCGAGCCAGAGGACTGCTTCCGGATCATGGCCGGTCAGCAGCTTCCAGGTGGCTGACGGGGCGGCGTTTTTCTTGTCGAGCAGCAGTTTCTGGAAGTCTCTGGCGGCGTGATCGAGTTTGTCCCAATGCCTGACAAAGCCGGGCTGGGGGAAGAGCCGCTTGAGAGCGGTGAGTTCTTTGGGCGCGAGCTTGGCCGTCAGCAATTCCATGTGGGCGGCGGAGAGGTCGGGATGGATTCCCTGAATGAGCAGGTCGAGGAGGGTTTCGTGGAGGGCTTCGAGGCCGCGGGTGTCGGCTTTGGCGCTGGTCCAGGCGGGGAAGATGTGCTTCATCCAGCCCTCGGACTCGAGGGCCGTGAGGACTTTGAGGGCGTCCTCCTCGTGGGCGATCTCCTCTAGTTCGTAGCCCTTGAGGTGGGCGGGGATCGCGCTGATGGCGTCATCCTGTTTCGCGTTGTCGTAGCGGACGCGGGTGCGCTCGTCCATTTCCCATCCGGTGCGGGCCTGGAGGCGGGTGGCGCGGAGCAGTCGGGATGGGTCCTCGATGAACCCGTAGGGGCTGACCAGGCGGAGGGTGCGGCCTTCGAGGTCGGCGATGCCGTTGAGAGGGTCGAGGAGCAGGCCGTAGGAGCCCTCATTGAGGGAGACAGCCATGGCGTTGGCGGTGAAGTCGCGGCGGCGAAGGTCATCGAGAATGGGAGCCCAGTGGTAGACGGGTTTTCCGGGCTTGGGGTAATCCTCGCGGCGGGCGCTGGAGACTTCAATGCGGATGCCGTTGAACCACAGGAAGAGGGTGCGGGTGGGCTCGAATTCGCCCCAGATTTCGGCACCTGCTTTTTCCAATGGTTTCTTTAGTTTAGCGGTATTTCCCTGAACCGTAAAATCAAGGTCGCGGACAGGAGATCCGGTGGAGAGGTCGCGGACGGCGCCGCCGGTGAGAAACACGGTCATTCGGTGGTCGCGGGCGATGTCGCGAACCTTCTCTAAAGCGCCGCGCTGGATCAGAGAAAGCCGTTTTTCAAGCAAATAAGCGTAATCGGCCATGCCTTCGCAATCGGTGATGGATTTTTTGCGTTGCCTTGACTCAGCCCTTCTAAGTTACAATGTGACAATGGGTTACAGTCAAGCGTGAGCCATTACAAAGCTCCAATGTACCACACGGAGCGGGTTCTGACTACCATTTTGCACAATTTTCGCTGCGCTTCTTTCCGCGTCGTGAAACAATCCTATGTTTGCTGGGAGAACCTTTGCCGGGAGAACCAGAACCTCTGCCGGGAGAACCCAGGGAGAACCCAGGATAAGCCATGGCCCGTAGCCGCAAAAAAGTTGTCGCCCGCCAGCTTACCCAGGATTGGGTGGCCGGTTACCTGCCCGTGGACGGCTTTCTGCGCGGCGGGCAGGTGGAGCTTCTGGCTCTGGACGGCAAGACGCTTCCGCTTGCCGCGTCGGATCTGAAGTGGATCTGCTTTGTCCGGGATTTCAATTCCGGTGAGGTGGCCAACCCCGAGCGGCTGCTGCGCAAGACCTTTGCCGGACGGCCCCGGACCGAGGGCCTGATGGTGCGGCTGCGGCTGGCGGACGGCGACCTGATCGAGGGGCTGGCGGCAAATAACGCGGAGCTGGTTCTGGGAAAAGGGATATTTCTGGCGCCGCCGGATGGCCGATCGAATACGCAACGGATATGGATTCCTCCTTCAGCGATAAGAGAGATGCAGATTCTGGCGGTCATAGCTGCCCGGAGGCCGAAGGAGCCGGGGCCGGAGCAGGAGAGTCTGTTTTCGTAAGGGACCCGAGACCAGGGACCAAGGGATTCTGGGGCCGGCTTCGGAGCAGTTTTGCTGCCGGGACGCAAAAATCCAGTGACTTGCTGTTGCGGTGTGGTGTACCTTGGGTGCCTTGCCGTCCCGATTTGGGATTCCACGCTGGGAGCTTTATGTCAGAATGCAAAGGGTGTGTGGGGGGATGTGACCGATGGGCGCTCCAACGATGACGATGCCATTGTCGCAGGTGAAGGTAGTTGCGGGACCGCCCGCCGAGCCGCGGACGGCGGCTGAAACGGGGATCCGCAAGGCGAACCTGGAAGCGCTGGCGCTGAAGGTGCTTTACCTGACCGGACCGCTGTCTCTGTTTGAACTGTCGCGGCATACAAAGCTGAGCCTGGAAGTGACGGAAGAGCTGTTCGAGAGGCTGCGGGCGGAGCATTTGTGTTCGGTGACGGGACTGGTGGGGAATGTTCCGACGGTCGCGATCACGGGACAGGGGCGGACGCGGGGACTGGATCTGCTTTCCATGAACCAGTATTCGGGGCCGGCTCCCGTGTCGATGGAGAGCTACAAGCACCGGGTGAAGAGGCAGAGCGCGCACAATGTGGAGATTCATGCGGAAGAGATGGCGCGGGCGTTTTCGCATCTGGTGATGGACCCAAAGACGCTGTGGCAGCTTGGGACGGCGCTGAATTCCGGCTCTTCCGTGTTTCTTTATGGGCCCACGGGGACGGGCAAGACAACCATCGCGGAGACGCTGTCGCGGGTGCTGAGCGAAGATCAGGTGTGGATTCCCTACGCGGTGGAGGTGGAGGGGCAGATCATCACGGTGTTTGATCCGCTGGTGCATAAGAAGGTGGAGAAGGCGCCGCCGGCGGATGAGCGATGGGTGCTGTGCCAGCGGCCGGCGGTGATGGTGGGCGGCGAGTTGACCATTGAGATGCTGGACATGCAGTTCAGCTCGGTGTCGAAGTACTACACCGGGCCGCTGCAGATGAAGGCAAACAATGGGCTGCTGATCATTGACGACTTCGGCCGGCAGCGGGTGCAGCCGGAAGCCTTGCTGAACCGGTGGGTGGTTCCTCTGGACCGGCGTATTGATTTTCTGACGCTGACCGGCGGGCAGACGATTGAGATTCCGTTTGAGGTGATGGTGGTGTTTTCGACCAACCGCAACCCGGCGGAACTGCTGGAGGACGCCTTCCTGCGAAGGATCCAGACGAAGATCAAAATTGACGCGGTATCCAACGAGCAGTTCTGCGAGATTTTCCGCAGAGTGGCCAAGACGCACGGGCTGATGTGCGATTTCGAGGTGCTGAAGGAACTGGCGGAATTTATCCGGGAGACGCTGAAGGAGCCGCTGCGCCCTTGCTATCCCAAGGACCTGATGAACCAGATAAGCTGGGCGGCGAAGTATGAGGGGCAGAGGCCGTCGCTGGACCGCGAGTCCCTGATGCGGGCGGTGCAGGCTTATTTTGTGATGCCGTTGTAGGGGAAACCATCGCCAACGGCTAAAATTCGCATCGGACTCTCGAAGAGTGGACGGCCGGGAGGCCCTCCCTCCAAATTCTGATTTTTCAGGGTGGGTTTTGGGGGCGCGGTTTTTGCGCGTCTCGCTCGTCGCCGTGTTTTTGCATCTAGGCAAAAAGCGGGCACACCCGATACCCGGCTATGGATTGAAATTTCAGGGCGGTTGTTGGGAATCCAGGCGGGCAGGAGCACACCTCGATTTACGACTAAATCAGTCCTATATAGAATGAAGGAGTATGCCGCTGGAGACAACCATCCCGCCAATCCATCGAACAACGCCGATTCGTTGGGCGGCGCTTGGCGGTCTGGCGCTATTGATTGTCGGGGCGCTGGTCTGGTCAGGGGTGACGTCGGGCGGCAATCCAAATCCGACGGCGTCAGGGAGCGGCTGGCTTTCGGGGATTCTGGACATCGGCATCCTTGTATTCCGGGAGGGTCTGGAGTGCATCCTGGTGCTGTCCGCGATTACGGCGGGCATGATGCGATCGGCGGAGGAATCCTATCGGGGTCCTATCGCAGCCGGCGCCGGCGTTGGATTCCTTGCGACGCTTGCGACCTGGTTCATCGCGGTCCAGATTGTGGACGACCTGAGCCGGAGCGTCAACGCCCTTTATATCCAGGCGGGCACGGGATTGCTGGCGATCTTTGTTCTGCTGGTGGTGATGAACTGGTTCTTCCATAAGCTGTACTGGACAGGATGGATTTCGCTGCACAATCGGCGGAAGCGTGAGCTGCTGAAAGACGCGGGAGAGGAAAGCACTTCAAAACGGACGGTGCTGTACGGGATGGCCCTGCTGGGCTTTACCTCGTTTTATCGGGAAGGCGTCGAAGTGGTGCTGTTTCTTCAAAGCTACCGGCTGAAGCTGGGCGGCGAATCCGTTTTCTATGGAGTGCTGCTGGGGCTGTTGTTTACCGGAGCGGTTGCCGTGCTGACCTTCGCGGCGCATCGCAAGTTGCCGTACAAGAAGATGCTGGTGCTGACGGGCGTGATGCTGGGAGTGGTGCTGCTGGTGATGGTGGGCGAGCAGGCGCAGGAGATGCAACTGGCGCATTGGCTGCCGACGACGGTGATTCCCTGGCTCAGGAATGTGATTCCGGCGTGGATGGGATTGTGGTTCTCGGTGTTTCCGACGGTCGAGACACTGGCGGCCCAGGCCATCGCGGGCGGAGCTGTGATCGGGTCGTATTACGCGGCGCGGCGGTAGCTTTCGGGTACTCCCCCTTTAAGGCATTTTCGGAAACCCTGTGGCCTATTCACAATGAGCAAGGTCACCGCTCCCTTTTGGTCGCGTTGACTTGAGGGTCGCGGCCTCGGTCTATCGTGTTTCCGAAAATGCTTTAGCGGTTTTCGAGCGCGATGTATTGGGCGGGGTAGACGGGGCCGATGTATTCGGCGCGGGGGCGGATGAGGCGGTTGTCGTCGAGCTGCTCGATGACGTGGGCGGCCCAACCGGCGATGCGGCTCACGGCGAACAGGGGCGTGAACAGGTCGAGATCAATGCCGAGCGTGGTGTAGGTGGACGCCGAGTAGAAATCGACGTTGGCGTTGAGCTTCTTTTCGGCGTTGACGAAGAGCTCGATTTTTCTCGACATGTCGAACCACCGGGTATTGCCGGAGGCGCGGCCCAGGTCCTCGGACATTTTGCGGAGGTGGGTGGCGCGCGGATCTTCGGTGTGGTAGACGCGGTGGCCGAAGCCGGAGACCTTCTTTTTCTGCGCGAGCATTTCGCGGACGTATTCGACGGGATCGGCCCCGGCTTTGTCGATGGCGAAGAGGATCCGCATGACGGCCTCGTTGGCTCCGCCGTGGAGCGGGCCCTTCAGTGCGCCGATGGCGCCGGTGATGGCGGAATGAATATCGGAGAGCGTGGCGGCGATGACGCGCGCGGCGAAGGTGGAGGCGTTCAATTCATGATCGGCGTGCAGGATGAGAGCCACGTCGAGAGCGCGGGTCGCGGTTTCGGAGGGCTTTTCGCCGGTGAGCATCCAGAGAAAGTTGCCGGCGTGGGAGAGCGACGCGTCGGGCTGGACAACTTCCCTGCCCTTGCGAATGCGGTCGAAGGCGGCGACCAGCATGGCGATCTGCGCGGTGAGCGCGAAGGATTTGCGGAGGTTGGAGTCGTGATCGACGGCCTTCTCGTTGGGGTCGTAGAAGCTGAGCGCGGAGACGGCGGTGCGCAGCACCTCCATGGGCGTGGCTTCTTTGGGGAAGGAGTTGAGCAGGTCGAGAATTTGCGGCGGAAGCTTGCGAGCTTCGGTCAGATGCTGCGAGAAGGTGGCCAGCTGGGATTTGCTGGGCAGCTTGCCGTTCCAGAGCAGATAGGCGGTTTCTTCAAAAGTGGATTTGGAGGCGAGCTCGTGAATGTCTATGCCGCGATAGGCAAGCACACCGGCATCGCCGTCGATCCAGCAGATTCCGGAGTTGGTTGCAACAATGCCTTCGAGTCCTTTTGCAGCTACCGCGCTTGCCATACGTCCGAGTGCTCCTCAATTGGGTGGATGCGCACTGAAGATGGAACGATGCGCGTCTGGTGAAGTCGCAGGCCGGTTGCGCGGGCTCGCGCGGCCAAACCCAAACTCTTTTTATAACGCAGCGGAAGGACGGTTGTCATTCTTCGCGCGGGACGTGCCGTCCAGGCAGACGCGCTTCGCGCCTTCGTGATGCCAACCTTCGTGGCCGCTCCCGATGGTCGCGGAGAGGAGCCTTCAGCGCACAACGGACGTAGCGAAGCGGGCGGCGGTGAACGGCGCGGGGTCGATGCTGAGGGGTTGGCGAAGGATCATCTCGCGGAGGAGGCGGGCGGTTCCGGGAGCGAGCATGATTCCGTTGCGGAAGTGGCCGAGGGCGAGCCAGGAGCGTCCGGATTCGCTGGCGGAATTTTTTCCGAGGATGGGAAGTGAGTCGGCAGCGGCGGGGCGGAGTCCGGCCCACGTGTCGAGGACGCGGGCGTCGCGGATGGGCGGGTAGAGATCGGCGGCGGCGGCGTGGAGGGCGGCGATGGCGGCGGGATCCACGCGCTTGTCGTAGCCGGCGTGTTCCACGGTGGCTCCGATCACAATGCGTCCGTCGCCGCGCGGGACAAGATAAAGATGCGGAGTGCGAAGGGTTACGGCGAGCGGCTCAGGCGAGTGGACGAGCAGCATCTGGCCCTTGCGCGGGGCGATGGGAAGATCGGCAAGAGCGGCGGCCCACGCTCCGCAAGCGTTGAGGAAGTTTTCGGCCTGCCACTCGCCGCGATTGGTCTGGATATGGACGGAGTTGGCGGTTGTGGTAACGGCGGTGACGGCGGTTTCTTCGAGCAGGGTGACGCCGGCGGCGCGAGCGGCTTCCGGCAGCGCCTGGGCGATGTCGCGGGGGTCGAGGCTTCGCTCGTCGAGAAGGAAAAACTTGAGGCCGTTCGGCTGAAGGCCGGGCGCGAGGGACTGGATAACCTGAGCCTGGAGCGGTTCGACGCCGGGCGAAAGCGCGTGCGCACCTTGCAGGGTTTGGGTAGTGCGGATGGGGATTTTCTTTCCGGAGAGGCGCTCGATGCCGGCGAGGAATTCGGGATAGAGGCTGATGCTGAGCTGCGAGAGCGGGCGCAGGGGCGCGGGGTTTTCCGGGTCGGCGGCGGCAAGCATTCCGGCGGCGGCCCATGAGGACTCGCGCATGGCCCGACCGCGCTCGAAGACGGTGACGGCGACGCCGGCGGAAGCGAGCTCGAGGGCAGCGGCGAGGCCGATGATTCCTGCTCCGGCGATAGCGGCTTCGATGTGTTGCATGGTTTTATTTTAAGGGACTGAGCGCGAGCAGCCGCGAAGGTTGGGTTGGCGAATCCCATCCTGCTTGCGATAAATCCGCGCGTGGGACGGGCAGCCCGGAGCCGTCCCACCCTTCGCCAGATGCGCGCGAAGGACGGGCACCCGCGGAAATCAAGCCCCGCAAAGCGAACCGCAGGTCCCTCGCTTCGCTCGGGATGACATCGTGTTTTATTTGGGGTGGCGCGACTGCAATGAATGCAATAAGCTCTGGCAGGCGGTCTGAATTGAGAAAGGTTGGGGCGGCATGAGCGACGGAAATCCTGGAGTGAGCGAGCGGCGTGGATATTCGGGACTTTTCCTGATTCTGCTGGCGGTGGCTGTGCTGGCGGCGATTGCGGGGCTGGGGTGGAGCTATCACCTGTCGGGGAGGCTGACGCACGCGGAGACGGAGCTGTTGCAGGCCCAGCAGCAG
>JBAUHD010000157.1:0-4166 GCA_049680085.1 Acidobacteriaceae bacterium | reverse complement strand
GCGATGGTGGAGGGGTGGACGAAGAACCTGGCGCTGCTGTTCGGGAATTCGCTGGCCGTGGCGGCGTGGCGGATGCTGGATTTTCTGCTGCTGTTCGGGCTTCCGGCGCTGCTGTGGTGGACCTATGACGTAAGCTCGCGGCGGATATTGTGGGTGGCGGTGCTGCTGCTTTGGCTGCGGACGCTGTGGCGGTTTTATCGCCGGGTGGCGAGGTCGAATTTTCCGGCTCGGGATTGGGTGCTGAGTCCGGTGGCCCTGCCGCTGTTTGCGGCGTTGCTGTATCGGAGCTGGTTTCAGCATACGGTGTTGAAGCGGGTGAGTTGGAAGGGGCGGGAGTATGGGGGCAGCTGATGGAGCGGGTAGCTGGTGAAGCGGGCGGCTAAGAACCGGGCAGCTAAGAAGCGGGTAGCTGCCGTGAGCCCACCCTTGCCGCAAAAGGCGCGTCAAGGATGGGGCATCCGCACCCAGTGTAGATGGACGTCGATGTATCGGAATGGGTGGTTGGCGACTCTATTGAGTGAGAGCGATTAAGCTGGAGACATGATTCTGCTGACTCGGAAGGCGGAGTTTTCCGCATCGCATTACTACTGGGTTCCGGCGTGGACGGAGGAAGAGAACACGCGCGCCTTCGGGAAGTGCGCGAACCGTAACGGGCATGGGCATAACTACACGCTGGAGGTGACGGTGGCGGGGGAGATCGACGCGCAGACCGGCTTTGTGGTGGACCTGAAGGAACTGAAGGACGTGATGGAGCGCGAGGTGGTGAGCGTGTATGACCACCGGCATTTGAACCTGGAGGTTCCGGAGTTTCGGACGGCGCTGCCGACGACGGAGAACATCGCCATCGCGGTATGGAAGCGGCTGGAGGGAAAGATCGCGGGCGCGAAGCTTTATCGGGTGCGGGTGTATGAAATGCAGGACCTGTTCGCCGATTACTACGGAGAGTTATGAGGGCTTACTTAGGACGGCAGTATCGATTGAGCGCGTCGCACCGGCTGCACTGCGATGCGCTGGGCGAAGAGGAGAACCGCGCCGTGTATGGCAAGTGCAATAATCCGTTTGGCCATGGGCATAACTATGTGGTGGAAGTGCGGGTGGGCGGCGAGCTGGATGCGGTGACGGGGATGGTTTGCGATCTGGCGGAGCTTGACGAGTGCGTGCGGCGGGAAATTGTGGAGCGGTTTGATCAGACGAATCTGAATTTTTATAAGGGCTTTGAGGGGCGGGTTCCGACGACGGAGAACTTCAACGTGGAACTTTACCGGCTGCTGGCGGCCTCGTTCACGGGGGCGGAAATTGTTTCGGTGCGGGTGGAGGAGACGGCGAAGAATTCGTTTGAGATTCCGGCTCCGAGCGCAATGGGAAAGGCGGATTTGGCATGAACAGCAATCGACATGCGTCGGCGGCGCTGAAGGAAGTGGTTCTGGGCGGGACGGGGCTGGAGCACGTCTCGACGCAGGACATGTATCGCGAGATATTGCGGCGTTTTGATGAAGACCCCACGCGGGACGGGTTGATGCGGACTCCGGAGCGGATGGAAAAGTCGATGGAGTTTTTGACCAAGGGCTATGGCGAGGATCCGACGGCGATTTTGCGCGGGGCGATGTTCGATGTGGATTACGACGAGATGGTGATCGTAAAGGACATCGAGATGTTTTCGCTTTGCGAGCACCACCTGCTGCCGTTTTTCGGGAAGGTGCATGTGGCCTATATCCCGAAGGGCAAAGTGATCGGGTTGAGCAAGATGGCGCGGCTGGTGGAGGTATTTGCGCGCCGTTTGCAGGTGCAGGAGCGGCTGACGCGGCAGATTGCGGACGCGATCAATGAGGCAATTCATCCGCAGGGCGTGGGCGTGGTGATTGAGGCGCGGCACCTGTGCATGATGATGCGCGGCGTGGAGAAGCAGAATTCCTCGACGGTGACTTCGGCGATGGAAGGGGTTTTCCAGAACCACCAGACGCGAGCGGAGTTTTTGTCGCTGGTGCGGGAGCGGACGCAGAGCGGGATCTGAGTGGATGGCAGAAGGTGAGATGTGCTTTAGAGACACCCCTCCCCTCGCGAGATCAGCTCGATTTTTTTCAGACTGTCGGATGGGTCCGGTGACGAATCGGACCCATCAAATTGAAGCTCAATAAAAACGCTAACCTCGCTGCAATACCAAGGCACATCATCTCTTCGGAGATCTACTAACATCCAATCGGTGTATGCACCGCCGTCACAACAGAGCTGTTGAAATCGATCATTCTTCGCATGAAGGAAGCTCTCAACCTGCTCGCGTCTCATTCCAGGTTTGAGAGCCTCAGTGTATGAGTGAAGAATGGATTGATAGTGTGCTTCGCGTTTGTTCCTCTTATGCTGCTGCCAAACATAATGGGCCAGGAAACCCGCCAGCACGACGAAAATGAGGATTAGTAGAGGTAGGCGCCACCGTTTCATAAGAGTCGGACTGTAAGATACCACCGCGAAAGCTCCCTTTATAGTAGACAAGTGAATGGGCTGCTGATTCTGGACAAGCCGGCGGGGATGACCTCGCATGATGTGGTGGCGAAGGTGCGGCGCGCTACGGGCGAAACTTCTATTGGACATTTGGGCACGCTGGACCCGATGGCCACTGGCGTTCTGCCGCTGCTGCTGGGGAAGTTTACGCGGCTGGCGCAGTTCTATGGCTCGGCGGAGAAGGCTTATGCCGGAACCATTCGGTTTGGGTTCGCCACCGATACTTACGACGCCGAGGGCGCGGCGGTTGGGGAGCGGGTTGACCCCAGGCTGACGCTGGAGCTGGTTCGGGCGGTTGCGGCTAATTTTCGCGGTGAGATTGAACAGATGCCTCCCGCCATTTCAGCAAAAAAAGTTGGGGGCAAGCCGGCTTACAAGATTGCGCGGGCGGGCGGGGTTCCAGAACTGAAGCCGGTTCGGATTAGTGTTGCAGAATTTTCAATCGAATCTTTGGACGGCGGTGTGGCCGCGTTCTCGATGCGGGTTTCGGCGGGCGGCTATGTGCGGGCGGTGGCTCACGCGATGGGGCAGACACTGGGGTGCGGTGCGCATCTGGCGAGCTTGCGGCGCGTGGCGGCGGGGCCGTTCACTCTGGATCAGGCTTTGCGGCTGGATGAGGTTGAAGCGCTGGGAGGGGCGGGGGAGTTGGCGGCGCGGCTGCCGCATCCGCGGACTTTGCTGCCGGAGATTCCTTCGGTGACGGCGGACGAGCAGACGGCGGGGCGGCTTCGCAATGGAATGCAGGTGAATTTGCCGGAGTTTTCGGCCTCGGAGCTGGTGAAGATTTTTGTGGGACAGCGGGAGTTGGTGGCGATTGGGCGGCGGGTGGCGGGGACGCTGTTTCAGCCCACTGTTGTGCTGGTGTAGGGACTGGCCGTCCAGGCAGCGGCTTCGCGTGGCCCTCCCGTTGGTCGGGAAACAGTTTTGTTTCACCCGAGGCAAACCGCAGGTTCCTCGACTCCGCGCTGCGCTCAGAATGACAACATTTATCGTTTGTCGCGTCTACTTCTTCAGCATGGGTTGGATTAGGGTGTAAATGTTTTTGGCTACCAGGGCGTTGCCTTTGGCGGTGGCGTGGATGCCGTCGGGCTGGATGGTTCCGGGGACTTTGTAGACGTGGATGTAGATGAAGGGCAGGAGCGGGACGTGGAACTTTTTCGCGGCCTGCGCGTACGTCTGGTTGATGGCTTGGATGTAGTCCGGCCCGTAGTTGGGCGGTAGGGTGATGCCGGCTAGCGCGACTTTGATTCCGGCTTCTTGGAGCGTGGCGAGGATGTGGTCAAGGTTGGCGCTGGTGGCGGTGATGGGGAGTCCGCGGAGCACGTCGTTACCTCCGATTTCGACGACGGCGATGGCTGGATGGGCGGCGAGGACGTTGGGGAGGCGGGCTACGGCGTCCTTGGTGGTGTCTCCGCTGATGCCCATGTTGAGGACGCGATAATGGTAGCCGCGTGAATCTAATAGTTGTTGAAGGTAATCTGGATAGCTGTGGCCAGCGGGGGCTCCGTAGCCGGCGGTTAGGCTGTCTCCGAAGCAGACGATGGCGGGGGTTTTCGGGGCGGGGGCGAGCGGGATGATGAGGAAGATGAGCAGGAGCGGGAGCAGGCGCTTCATAGGAGCAAGGGTACAGCGTTCAGCGTTCAGCGATCAGGTCGCGGACATCGGAGCAT
>JBAUHD010000156.1:0-6546 GCA_049680085.1 Acidobacteriaceae bacterium | reverse complement strand
GAGCGGGCGACTTCGGGCGAGAAGACGAGCGGGACCTGCTGGGTTTTGACGCGACGGGCGTCGAGGCGGCGGAGGGTTCGGCGGGCGGCTTCTTCGCCTACTGATTCCGGGGATTCGAGTTGGGCGAGCGCGCGGGCGTAGGTGAACCAGTAGTCGCGCTGCATTTCTCCGTTTTGGCCGAGGGCGATGGGGCTGGCGGTGACGGAACAGACGGACGCGCGGTACTCGCCCGTGAATCCGCGCGAGTTGGCGAAGACGCGGCGTCCGGTGGCGGCGTCGAAGGAGCCTCCGTCGCTGTTGGTGATGCGGGTGTCAGCGGCGAGGGCGGCGGCTTCGGCGCGGCGGGCGTACTCGATGCGGTCGGCCGTGGGGAGCGAGTAGACGTCGTCGTGGTAGAGGCCCAGGTCGCCCTCTAATTGGCCGAATTCTTCGGGCGCGGCGAGGCCGGCGAAGGGGTCTTCGGAGGTGACGCGGGCGAGGGCGATGGCTCCGCTGACGAGGTGGGCGATGCCTTCCTCGCTGAAGTCGCTGGTGGTGGTGCTGGCGGTTCGATAGCCATTGTCTCCGGCGACGAGGACGCGGATGCCCATGCCTCGGGAGCCGGATTCTTTGAGAGTTTCAACCTGGCCCATGCGGACGGTGGTAGAGAATTCGTCGCCCTCGCGGAGGGTGACTTCGGCGTCGGAGGCTCCGGCGCGGAGGGCGCGGGCGACGATGTCGGCGGCGAGGGAGCGGAGGTTGATGGTAAGGCTGGCGTTTGTCATATCGAATTTTTAGCGAAAGTGCACATTTTCCCGTCGGCTCAGTTTGATTCCCAAGGGGCTCAACAGGCTGCGGAAAAACTCGCGTCCCACGGCCAAATTCATCCCTCAGGGGCTAAAGCTCAAACTGTTTTCAGCCACTTACGGCACCCTTCGACTCGCTTTGCTCGCTCAGGGCAGGCTCTCTGAAGCCGTGCCCTTCAAACTGAGACGCAACTGTACTTCCGTCCCGCTTCCTTGCTTATCATCCCATGGATTACTATTCCCTCACCCTCGATCAAGGACGATCATCCCTTTTTACAGGGTAAGTCTGGACGCAGGTGGAAAACCTACGGGGGGAGTTTCGCCTTCTTACCAGGTGTGGAGTTGTTATGGGCATCATGAATATGCGCGAGTTACTGCTCCACCTATCGAAGTACAGCGATTATCTGCCTGCGATTCTCATCTTCATCGCGGTGGCGGTGCTGATCGGATGCGCGGTGGGCTGCGTCTGTGAGCCGTGTCAAGAGAAGGACGATTTGTTTCACCACGAAGTTGTTTAAGACCGCCGGCTTCCCTTTTTCCTTCCATAGACAGGCGAGAGCAGGTTTCCGGCCGCGTGGCCGCTGACGGCGCGGAGCGCGATTGCCTGGACGGCCAGTCCTCTATAATCCTTCACGATGGAGAATCGGGAACACGCAGTCTCGGAACTGGCGAAGCGCAATCGTGAGGCGGAGCAGGGCGGCGGCAAAGAGCGGGGCGAGCGCCAGGCGGCGCAGGGAAAGCTTTCCGCTCGCGAGCGGATCGACTTGCTGCTGGACGAGGGCACGTTTGAAGAAACCGACAAATTTGTAACGCATCGCTGCACTGATTTTGGAATGGCGGAAAAACGCTTTCCGGGCGACGGGTTTGTGACTGGATATGGCCGCGTCGAGGGCCGGACGGTTTTGGTCTTCGCGCAGGACTTCACGGTGTTCGGCGGGTCACTTTCTGAGTCGAATGCGGCCAAGATTGTGAAGCTGATGGATATGGCGATGCGGGTAGGCGCGCCGATCGTGGGGCTGAACGATTCGGGCGGGGCGCGCATTCAGGAAGGCGTAGTTTCGCTGGCCGGGTATGCGGACATTTTTCTGCGCAACACGCTGGCCAGCGGCGTAATTCCGCAGATTTCGGCGATTCTGGGGCCGTGCGCGGGCGGGGCTGTGTATTCGCCGGCCATCACCGACTTCACGCTGATGGTGGATAAAACTTCCTACATGTTTGTGACCGGGCCGGACGTGATCAAGACCGTGACGCATGAAGAAGTCACGAAGGAAAAGCTGGGCGGGGCGACGACGCACAATGAGGTCTCCGGGGTGGCGCACTTTATGGCGCATGACGACCGGGAATGCATCGCCATGGTGCGGGAGCTGCTCAGTTTTCTGCCGTCGAATAATCTGGATGACCCGCCGCGGCGGGCGTGCACGGACCCGGCGGACAGGGCGGATCGCGAGCTGGACACGCTGGTTCCCTTCGAGTCGAACCAGCCTTACGACATCAAGCGGGTGATCGAGCGGCTGGTGGACGATGGGTACTTCTTTGAAGTGCATGAGCACTTCGCACGCAACCTTGTGGTGGGGTTTGCGCGCATGAATGGGCGGCCGGTGGGCATTGTTGCGAATCAGCCGGCGTTTCTTGCGGGCGTGCTGGATATTGACGCGAGCGTGAAGGGGGCGCGGTTTGTGCGCTTCTGCGACGCGTTCAATATTCCGCTGATTACGCTGGAGGACGTGCCGGGATTTTTACCGGGGACGCAGCAGGAGCTTGGTGGGATCATTCGCCACGGGGCGAAGCTGCTGTATGCCTTTGCCGAGGCCACGGTGCCGAAGCTTACGGTGATTACGCGGAAGGCTTACGGCGGCGCGTATTGCGTCATGAGTTCCAAGCACATTCGCACCGACCTGAACCTGGCCTGGCCAAGCGCGGAGATCGCCGTGATGGGGCCGGAGGGCGCGGTGAATATTGTGTATGGCCGCGAGTTGCAGCAGGTGGTGAAAGAGGCCGAGGCGGCGGAAGGGCCGCTGACCGCGGCGCGCAGAGAGGAACTGCTGGCGACGGCGCGCGGTGAGAAGGTCCACGAGTTTCGCGAGCAGTTTGCCAATCCATACGTCGCCGCCGAGCGCGGCTATGTGGACGCCGTGATTCTGCCGCACGAGACGCGGCGGCGTCTGATCAGTGGGCTGGAGATGCTGGACGGCAAGCGGGACAAGAATCCGCCGAAGAAGCATGGGAATATGCCGCTGTAGGGACTCGCCGTCCAGGCATACGCGCTTCGCGCATCCAGTGCGGTCTTTCGTCGCCCTCCCGCTGGTCGGGATCGAGCCAGGATTGCAGTACGAGATAAAGAACTCAGGACTCGGTTTTGATTTGAGGCTTGCCTTTTTCGCTCCACTCGATGCGGGCCATGGGCGTGTGGTGGTCGTGGGTGAAGAGCACGAGCCACTGTTCGGGAATGGCGCGGGAATAGAAGCGCTTGCGCTGCTCGATGCAGGTGAGCGGGTCGAGGTCGTAGCCCATGACCCAGGTGATGTCCAGGTGCGCGCTGGTGGGGATGAGGTCGGAGATGTAGCAGGCGCGCTGGCCGCCGGAGTCGATGTTGACGGCGAGCAGTTGCGCGGTGTGGCCGGGATAGCACTCGACGGAAATGCCGGGCGCAATTTCTGTGACCTCGCCGGGGCGCGTGTCGAGCAGGGTCATCTGGCCGTTCTTGATGAGCGGATCATAATTCCCGCTGATATAGCTGATGGCGTCGCGCTCCAGTTGCAGGTGGCCGTGCTCGACTTCGCCGCGATGCGCGAAATGGCGGGCGTTGGGAAATGTAGGGACGACGCGGCCATCGGGCAGGCGGGTGGTGTTCCAGCCGCAATGGTCGAAATGCAGGTGCGAGTTGATGACGATATCGACTTCTTCGGGCCGGATGCCCGCCGCCTCAAACGCATGAGGCAACTGCTGCCTGGCGCCGAAGATGGCGCGCAGCTTCTCATGGAGTTTGTTGCCGATTCCCGTTTCAATGGCGATGGTTTGCTTGCCGGTGCGGACGACGACGGTGTTCAGTCCGAGCAGGATGCGGTTCTGGTCGTCGGCGGGCGCGCGCTTTTCCCAAAGCGTTTTGGGGACGACTCCGAACATGGCTCCGCCGTCGAGAAGATACGGGCCGTCGCTGAGGATGGTCAGCTCAAAGTCGCCGAGCGTGGCGCGTCCGCGAATGGGATTGGCGGTGTCGGGGCGTTCGGCGGGGTGCGTGGTTTGCATCTAGTGTGATGTCTCCGAAGTTTTTTGCTCAAATCCGGCATCCCAAACGCAGGTCCCTCCGCTGCGTTCGCTTCGCGAACTTCGGTCGGGATGACAAGCTTTTATCTGGGTACAACAAAGTTGGATTTGTTCTAGTGGGCCTCCCCGGGGTGCGCATTTTTCACGTAGGTTTCGAACCCCCAGAGCAGCCGGTTGTGGAGATGCGTTTGATCGACGGGGCCGGCGACTGAATGCGTCTTGCGCGGGAAGAGGTTGTAGTCGTAGGGAATCCCCGCATCGAGCAGCTTCTGGATGAACTGGATGCTGTTGGCTAAGTGTACGTTGTCGTCGCCTGTTCCGTGGAACAGGATGAGGTGCCCGTGCAGGTTTTTCGCGCTGTTCACGACGGAGTCATCGCGGTAGGCGTCCGGGTCCTCGGAGGGCAGGCCGAGATAGCGCTCGGTGTAGATGGAGTCGTAATTGCGCCAGTCGGTGACGGGTGCGCCGGAGGCTCCCAGGAGAAAGCGGTCGCTGTGGGTGAGCGCGTAAATGGTGAAGGTCCCGCCCCAGCTCCAGCCCCACCAACCCATGCGATGCGCATCAAGCTGCGGATAGTTCGCCAGCACCTGATCGACGGCGGCGAGCTGATCGGCCAATTGTGGCGGCCCAAAATTGTGATACGCCACCTGCTCAAAGGCGCGTCCACGACCGGCCATGCCGCGGTTGTCCACATGGAGAACGGCGAATCCGTGTTCGGCCAGAAGCTGATTGAAGAAGAAACCGCTCCCGCCCCAACTGTTTTTGGCTTCGCCCACGCCGGGGCCGCCGTAGGGATTCACGATCAGCGGAACGCTGGCCGGGCCGGTCGCGCCCACCGGCAACTGGAGCGTGCCGTAGAGCGTGGTTTTGCCGTCGGCGGCTTTCAGCGTAAGCAACTGGGGCGCGACCAGCGTGTGGTCCTCGACCGGATGGGACTTCCAGAACGCGGAGCAGTTTCCCTGGGCCGTGCAGTAGCTCACGATGGGCGGGTGCATCAGGCTGGAGGAAGTGTCGATGAAAGAACCGCCTTTGGGCGGAAAGTCCGCAGCGTGAACGCCGGGAGTTTTTGTGACCTGGCGCTTGCCGCTGCCGTCCAACTGCACGGCCCACACCTGCTCTTCGCGCGGGCCGCTTTCGTTGGAAATGTAGTAGACGGTGCCGGTGGACTCATCGACGGTGCCGAATTTGATGACCTCGTAAGGCCCTTTTTCCAACTCGTTCGCCAGCCTGGCTTCGCTGCTGAGCGGATGGGCGGCGTCGAAGCTGTAGCGGTAGATGTGCGTGTAGCCGTCGCGCCAGCTCTGGATGAGGAACTGGTGGTCGCCGACGAATTTTACATCGTAATTTTCGGTGAAATACTTTGGCTCGCTCTGCGCCAACGCCAGTTTTACCTTGCCGGTGCGGGTGTCGGCGAAGTAGAGATCGAGGTGCTTGTGGTCGCGGGTGAGCGTTTCCACCCAGACTACGTTCGGGTTGACCCAGCCGAGGCGCGGGATGTAGTCGTTCCCGGAGTTGAGCGGAATGCTCAACCAGCGGGTTGTGCCGCCGCTGGTGCTGACCACGCCGACGCGCACGGCGGGATTAGGGTCGCCGGGCTGCGGGTAGCGCTGCATCTGAACGGTCGGATGAACGGGAATCCAGTCCGTGATGGGATAGAGGGGGACGCGCGTTTCGTTCATCTGGAGATAGGCAATCTGCTTCGAGTCCGGCGACCAGAAGTAGTTGCTGCGCACGTTGAGTTCTTCGAGGTAGACCCAATCGATTTCGCCATTCAGGAGGGCGGGATCCTGGCTGAAGGTAAGGGCGATGGACGTGTGATCGCCGTGGACGTTCTGCACGAACAGGTTGTGATTGCGTACGTAGGAGAGCTGATGGCCGTCGGGGGAGAACTTGGGGTCGTCGCCGCTCTGCATTTGAGAGTTTCCGACGTCGGCTCCTTTGCCAGTGCGAAGGTTGTAAAGCCAAAGCTCGCCGTCCGTGTCGAAGAGCAGACACTGCGAGTCGGGCGACCAGATGTAGTCGGGCTCGCCGTAGCGGTTGCGGTGGTCGCGGTCCTGCTCGCTGATCTTTGCGTCGAGCAGCGGCGCGATGGTCGCGCGGTCGATGAGCCTGGTCAGTTTGGCGTCGGCCACCGTAATCTGCATGACGTTGCCGTTAGAGAGATAGGCGGCGCGGGTTCCGTCGGGCGACCAGCTAATGCCGCCGGGCGCATAGCCGGTAAGGTCGCCGCCGCCGTAAATCTCATGCACCGTCCAGGGATGCGTGGGCGCGGGGGCCTGCGCGTGAGCGATGGGGAATGCGGCGGAAACGAGGAGGCAGGCGAGCGAAGCGAGAATGGGACGCAAGAGCGGCTCCGGGCTACTGGGGGTGTTTCGCCGTCGGCCGTCTGCGCGTGCGAAGAGCGGTTTCGAGCGAAATAGCATTCTACCCCTTTGACCGGCCAGCAACGCGCCGCGCCGCGCCTTTCGGAGCGCGGTCGAAACCGTATAGACTCAGA
>JBAUHD010000155.1:0-3405 GCA_049680085.1 Acidobacteriaceae bacterium | reverse complement strand
CCGTCATTTCCTGGTTCTGTTCGACGACGTTACATCGCAGTGGACTCCCGGCCCCCAGGATGGTCCGCCGCGCAAGGGCAAAGCGATCGCGCCCACTCTGCAGGCCCAGCGGGAAACGAAGCGGTTGAAAGAGGAGGTGGCCGGCGCGCGGGATGCTCTGCGTTCCGCCATCGAGTCGGAAGACGCCCTGAAGGAAGAATTTCAATCGGCCAACGAGGAAATCCTCTCCGCCAATGAGGAACTGCAAAGTACCAACGAGGAGTTGGAAACCTCGAAGGAAGAGTTGCAGTCGGCCAACGAGGAACTGAATACGCTGAACGCCGAGCTTCGCAATAAAAACAGCGATCTCCATGACTTAAACAACGACATCTCCAATTTTCTGAACAGTACCCGGATTCCCGTGGTGATGCTGGACCGCGATCTGCGCATACGCCGCCTCACTCCCACCGCCGACAAGCTGCTCAAGGTGCAGCCGTCCGATATTGGCCGGCCGCTTGCCGATATGCGCCCCAATATCGAAGCACCCGAATTGGAGCGGTCAATCGCGAAGGTGCTCGAGAGCCTCCAGCCGGAGGAGCGCGAAGTCCGAGACCTCCAGGGCCACTGGCATTCCTTGACCATCCTGCCTTACCGCACGCAGGACAACAAAATCGACGGCGTGGTGCTGTCGCTGCAGGACATCGACGCCATCAAGACAGCCAGTGAGCAAGCGAGGAAATCGTCGGAGTTTTTCCACGGCATCATGGAAACGGTGCGAGTGCCGCTACTGGTACTCGACCCTGACCTCAAAATTATCGCGGCGAATGAGTCGTTTCAGAGCACCTTCAAGGTGTCGGCGGAAAATACGGTAAACAAATTTATCTACGACCTCGGCAATGGCCAGTGGAACATCCCCAAACTGCGCGAACTGCTCGAGCACGTGCTGCCCAAAGTGCGTATCGTAACGGATTTCGAGGTGGAACACGACTTCGAGAGCATCGGCCGCCGAAACATGCTTTTGAATGCCCGGACACTCGTCCCAACGAATGACCGGCAGCCGATGGTGCTGCTTGCCATCGAGGACATCACCGAACGGAGTCGGGCTGAGGCGACGTTGCGTGAAAGCGAGGAACGCTTCCGCGCTCTGTTCGAGTTGGGCCCCGTCGCCGTTTATTACTGCGATGCCGCGGGCGTGATTCAAAATTTCAACCGTCGCGCCGCCGAATTGTGGGGTCGCACGCCGGTGCCTGGAGACACCGACGAGCGCTTCTGCGGCTCATTCAAGATGTTCCGCCCGGACGGCAGTTTTATGCCCCACGAGCTCTGCCCCATGGCCGAGGTGATAGCCGGCAAGATATCGGAGGCCCACGACCAGGAAGTGCTCATTCAGCGGCCCGACGGCTCGCGGATCACCGTGGTCGTGAATATCCGCCCGCTGAAAGGCCTGCGCGGAGAAGTCACGGGCGGAGTCAATTGCTTTTACGACATCACCGAGCGCAAGCAGGCGGAAGCGGCTTTAATCAAATCCGAGAAACTGGCCGCGGCGGGACGCCTGGCCGCCACCCTCGCGCACGAAATCAATAACCCTCTCCAGGCCGTCACCAACCTGGTGGAGTTATTGCGGGGGTCTCCTAAAATCGCCGTGGAAGATCGCGCGTATGCGGACATGGCGGCGGAGGAGCTTGGCCGCGTCACACACCTCACCCGACAGTCCCTGAGCTTCTATCGCGAGACAACGTCACCCATTGCCATCGACATGGAAGAAATGCTCCGGGAAATCTTGAACCTCTACGCCAAACGGATCAAAGGCAAAAGGTTGGCCGTGAACTCGCGGTACGCATCCGGCGGGGCGCGGATCGAGAGCTATCCCGGCGCGGTCCGCCAGGTGCTCTCCACGGTGCTGGTCAATGCGCTGGAAGCCGCGCACGACGACGGGACCATCGCCATCCGCGTCCGCAAATCCTCCCACGGGAAGAATTTGGGCGTTCGCGGCGTCCGCATTGCCGTGGCCGACACTGGCGGCGGAATCTCCCCCGCGAACCTGTCCCGCATCTTCGAGCCATTCTTTACCACCAAGGGAGATCACGGGACCGGATTGGGCCTCTGGGTGGCGCGGGGGATCATGGACGGGCTCGACGGCACGATTCGCATGCGCAGCAGCACCCATCCCGGCAAGAGCGGTACTTGTTTTTTGGTCTTTTTCCCCAACCGAATGCCAACCACGGTTTAGGCCGGATTCGCACGGATCAAGCAAAAGCCGATGGGTGGCCCACTCAAGCGATTTTGCTTGAGTGGGGAAAAGTTCATCCCCACAAAAAGCGCCGCAGCCAAAGCCGCGGCGCTTCTTCTTCAAAACCAGCGAGGGTGGCCCACTCAAGCGCTTCTGCTTGAGTGGGGACTCTCGAAACCTAAGCCAGAACCGCCTCCGAAGCGTCCACCTTGTCATGCCACGAATGCGCCGCCTTCAGCGCCTGGTTCACGTTGTTGATGTTTTCCACGCCGGTCGTGTTCAGCCATTCCTCGAACGCCTTCGCGCCCTGCTTGGCGTAGATGGCGATGCCGTCCTTCCACGTCGCGCGTCCGCACAGCACGCCGTTGAAGCTCGTGCCGCTCTCCGCCGCCAGCTCCAGCGTCTCAATAAATACCGGATTGCTGACGCCCGCCGACAAATAAATAAACGGCTTGTGCGTCGAGGAAGCCGACACCCGGAAGTGCTCCAGAGCCTCGGCCCGCGTGTACGCCTGCTCGCCCTTGTAGGCCTTCGTGCCCGAGACAAACTCCATCTGGATGGGCACTTCCACCTTCAGCACGTCCACCTCATACCGCTGTTTGCCAAACTCCTCCATCGATCCCGTCACCACGTCGGGCTTCTTCTTCGCATAGGCCAGCGACTTCTCGCCGTCGCCGTGCACGTCGTAGCCCACCAGTTCCAGGAAGAAAGGAATATCCTGCGCGCGGCACTCGTCGCCCAGCCGCTCCACCCATGCGTGCTTGTGGTCGTTGATCGCCGACTTTTCATACGGCGTGTAGTACAGCAGAATCTTGATACAGTCCGCCCCGGCTTCCTTCAGCCGCCGCACCGACCACAGGTCCAGCAGATCAGGCAGCCGCCCCGGCAAAGCGGCGTCGTAACCGGTCTTCTCATAGGCCAGCAGCAAACCCTTGCCGTTGCGCCTCTTCGAGGCGGGCAGGCCATACTCGGGGTCCAGCAGAATGGCCGAGGCGTGCTTGGTCAGCACCTCCGTCACCAGTTCCTTGAACTCGATCAGCGCCGAGTCGGGAAGCTCCGCCACGCCCTTTTCCTTGGCCAGCGACTTCTTCAGCGACCCGCGCTGGTCCATGGCCGCGGCCGCAATCACGCCGCGCTCATCAGACACGGCCTTCATCCCGGCCAGTTTGCCGGGGGTAAGCTTGGTAGACATCGTT
>JBAUHD010000154.1:0-4473 GCA_049680085.1 Acidobacteriaceae bacterium | reverse complement strand
GTGCTATTCAGCTCGGACCGACTGCAAAAACGTAGTCGATAGCGGGTGCGAGCTTTCGCTTGCCATCGACGAAACTGAAGCCACCTGAGATGTGGATGTGGCAATGAACGCCTACAAAAGTTATGGAATTTCTGCTGCTCAAGCGAATGCTGCCCTCAAGTCTGTCGAAAGTTGGAGGGCAGAAACCAACAGATTTGGAATCCCCCCGAGCGGAGCAAAACATGATGGCAGCGGCCTTTGAATAGGAGTCGAGATGTCTAGGTGTTGAACCTTATAATCTTGCCACGGCATAGCAGAATTACAAGGTTCGTGCGTTGGGATTGGCCGATTGAGACATGCCATATTGGGCGGATTCTGGTGCCACTTTTGGTGCCACTTTTTGGTCGATAGGAGGGCTGTACGGGAGAGCTCTTCCTCCCAAAGCGCCTACGCGGCGGATCTAAAGTCCGCTGCGGCAAAATTTCGAATTTCGCTGAAAATGGGCCAAACTCGAGTTTCGCTTGGTGCCGCTTTTGGTGCCACTTTGTACCGGAATTTGGTGCAATTTGGTGCGATTCAGTGCATGTGCATAAATCTTGTAAGCTAAACATAAATAAACTCTTATACGTGATTATTCGGCCGCTTGCGACCCCCTGCAATAGACGAAAATTCGGACTCAAAATCCGCCGACCTTCGGGCCATGGGGGTTCGCCCCCCTCCCGGCACCAAGATAATAAAGAGTTTAGGTCAATCTTAGCTTCTCGTTCCGGGAGGCTAAAATTGTTTGGTGGCTGTTCTGGTAACTATTGATCTTCAATGGTTTTCGCTTAGGCAACTGATAGTGGCTCGATCGGCATTTGACCAGCACGATACCGTCAATGAGCCATTTTTTCGTTTTCTCAGTCCTCAGTATGCGGAATTCATTTTAAGAAAGCAGCCTTGTGACGAGGTCTTAGCAAGTCTGGCTGACCGGCGGACGGCTGTCACATCCATCATTGGAGGCCCGATGGGCAGGTTGGCGGGGTCCGTATAGAAGTGTCGATGGGCGGAGGAAAAATGGAAATTATGCATGAGGCGAATGTGCCGGGGCTTGTTGCGCGAACGCTGAGGACGAATCAGCAATCTGTCCGAAAGACATTCTTGCGGGAGCTGGGCGCGGTGCTTCTGACCGTGCTGTTTGCAGGGGCAGCTATCGCCCAGGAAGGTCCGCTGGTGTTGGAGCGCGACGGACGGGTGATTTCGCTCGAGCCTTATGCGACGAACATTGTGCGCATAACGATGAGCACTGGCAGGGCTGCCGCGGCCAGCGCGCCAGGATATGGCATTATCGCGCGACCCTCAACAAAGGGATGGACGCACGAGCGCGATGCGGAGGGCTATGATGTTTACCGCTCAGCCCGGATGGTGGTTCGTATATCGCCGGAGAATATGCCTGCTCCAAAGCCTATGCCGCTCGACGCGCTGAATCTTCAGTTGCGTAATAAGTTCTTCCCGCCAGCCGAGAACCCACATGCTCCGCACAACGATGTTATTTCAGTCATGAGGGCGGACGGCAAGATACTGCTGCACATGCGTAACTGGACAATGGCCCCCGAAAGCGCGGAGGTCGCGGCATCCGACCCCATCGATAAAGGCTTTTCCCGCGTCGCGGCCGTTTTCGACTCGCCGGCCAATGAGCATTATTACGGACTAGGGCAGCAACAGAAAGGCTGGATGGACCTACGGGACCACGAGATTCGCTGTTGGCACAATTACGGAGCGATTGGCGGAGAAGACGTGTGTGTACCATTTATGGTCTCGAGCCGAGGCTACGGTCTGGTGTGGGATAACCCCTCGAAAACAACCATTGACCTTGGATTTAACGGCCAGAACGTCTGGTCCTCCGAGGTCGGAAATCGCGTCTCCTATTTTGTCATCGCCGGGAAAACCAGCGACGAGATTTACGAGGGCTATCGGCTGCTCACCGGCGTGACGCACCTGCTGCCAAGGGCGGTTTACGGATACATCCAGAGCAAGGCAATCTATCCGACGCAGCAGCAGGTCCTAAATGTGGCTAAGGAATATCGTGAAAAAAACCTGCCGCTGGATGTAATGGTTGTCGACTTCCTGAACATGACGAAGCAGGGCCAACTCGATTTGGATCCGAAGCGATGGCCGGATCCAGCGGCGATGAATCGTGAGTTGCACGCCATAAATGTGAGGACGCTATTGAGCGTATGGCCGCACTTTGCTCCAGGCACCCAGTTCTATGACATGCTCAAGAGCAAAGGCTGGCTCATCCATGCACCGAACGGTCAGCCCGATATGGGAGGGAATCCGCAGGCCATCGGGCCAAATATTGACACGACCAACCCTGCGGCCGCGAAGTGGTGGTGGGATGAGATCCGGGATCGGTACGTGAAGCCGGACGGCTTCGACTACATCTGGCTTGATGAGACGGAGCCTGATATCGACCCGGCGAAGGACGTGTTCTACGTCGGGTCGGGAACGCGCTTCTATAACGTCTACCCTCTGTTTCACACCGCTTCAGTGTACGAAGGATTCCGCCAAGACTTCGGAGACAGCCGGCGAGTGATGATCCTGGCAAGAGCCGCATATCTGGGAGCACAGCGCAATGGCACTGTCTTCTGGTCAAGCGACATCCGGTCGACGTGGGACATGCTGAAGCGCTCGATTCCGGCGGGCCTGAATTTCACTGCCAGCGGATTCCCTTATTGGGATACGGACATCGCCGGCTTTTTCTCGCCGGCAATTCCGGCCGGCTATCACGCAGCGCATAAGCCTCTGGTCGATGGGTCGGATGCTCGTGAAGTCATTGGCAATTACGAGGACTATCCCGAGTTGTTTGTGCGTTGGTTTGAGTGGGGCACTTTTCAGCCGATCATGCGTGCGCACGGCGAAAGAATGCACAACGAGGTCTGGTCATACGGTAAACAAGCGGAGCCGATCCTCGCGAAGTATCTGAGGCTGCGCTATCAGCTTCTGCCCTACACCTACTCTGTAGCCTACCGTAGCTATCAGACAGGTGCACCTTATATGCGGGCGCTCTTTATGGACTTCCCCGACGATCCGAAGGCAGCCAATATCCCGGATGAGTATATGTATGGACCCGCTTTCCTGGTCGCTCCGGTTACGAAACAGGGCGCAACGCACCGGACGGTGTATTTGCCCACAGGCTGTGACTGGTACAACTACTGGACCAACGAGCGGCTGCATGGGGGACAGGCGATTGTCGTTGATGCACCCATCGACACACTTCCTCTGTTTGTGAGGGCGGGCAGCATTGTGCCCCTTGGATCTGAAGTGCGGAGCGCGCAACAGCCGCAGGAGATCACCTCTATACGGGTGTATCCGGGCGCGAATGGGAGCTTTACGCTCTTCCAGGACGACGGCGACACCTATGCCTACGAAAAAGGAAGGGACTCAGTTACGAAGCTGACCTGGGATGATTCCGCTCATCGGTTGAAGCACGAAGGCGCACAGGCATGGAGTGAACCAGACTTGTCGTTCGTCATGGTTGTAGGAAAGTAGCGACAGGTAACAGCCATATGGATTATTTATGATTAAGATGAAAACGCAAATAACAACCTTGGGCACTTTCTCGCCAAGCGCAAGAGAACATACTGGCGTGGATGCTGAAGTACCGCGGCAACATGGCAGACGCTGAGCAGAGTTTTCGGCAACTGGAATTCAGTTCGTGATTTTCAAGAGTATGGGAGCAAAGATGGTCAATCGTAGAAGTCTGCTGAAGGGTACTGCGCTTGTGCTTGCTGGTGGAGCCATCGCTCCGATGAAAGCCGAAATTGCCCCACGGGCTGCGGAGGCCGAAACGCTGGTGCTTCACCCGGTATTGCCGGGCGTGTGGAAAGCAACACTCGGCCTTCCCGAAAGCTATACGCCCGTGACTGGCCGCACGATTCCACCGGATGCACGCGGCCTGGCGCGGATGGCGGCGCCCGGCAGCCCTCCTATTGCTCAAATCAGAGGAAAAAGTGGCCCGCGCGGCTGCTTGCTAACGCTGCCGTTGGCAGTCAATGAAAACATCTTCGGATTTGGTCTCCAGATGCTTTCGTTTGCGCAGAGGGGCAAGAAGAAGACCATCCGCGTCAATGCCGATCCCAAAGGGGACACTGGCGATTCCCATGCGCCGGCGCCATTCTATGTAACCACTAGCGGATATGGAGTCCTGGTGGATACATGTCGTGATGTGAGCTTCTATTGCGGCGACGCGCGGCTGCGTCCTTCGAAGGCGGCCTCCGCATCCACTTCTGCTGTACCGACACCGAATTCTATGCGCAATCTGCCGCCCGACGATCCCGGCGTGATCACCGTTGAAGTTCCACGTGCAAAGGGCGTAGACATCTATTTGTTCGCCGGTCCTTCGATGATGGACGCAGTCCGGCGCTACAACCTGTTTTCAGGGGGCGGGGTCGCGCCTCCGGAATGGGGGCTGGGTTTCTGGTACCGCGCGTATGGACAAGGGAACGCCGACGA
>JBAUHD010000153.1:0-2152 GCA_049680085.1 Acidobacteriaceae bacterium | reverse complement strand
CCGGAGCCTACGCCGTAATCCTTGATGGCCTGGATGGCGGCTTCGCGGAGCTTGGGGTGGGCGGTGAGTCCGAGATAGTTGTTGGAGGCGAGGTTGATGACGCGCTTGCCGTCGTAGGTGCAGACCGGGGCCTGCATGTCATCGAGCACGCGGAGGCGGAAGTGGGTTCCGCGGGCCTTGAACTCGTCGAGCTGGGTGGTGAGGTGCTGGAGCTGGGGACGGCGGGAAAGCTGGGTAGTCATGGGGCGGCCTCGCGGGAGAAAAGTGGCAACTCATTATGGTAGAGCATTCGCGTAGAGCATTTCGGGGATAGCAGATACAATGAGAACTTGGCGAGGCGTCCTTTGGGCGACGCCGGCGTTTTTTTGAGAGAGCAGAGAATCGGACGAATGAATTTGCAGTTGTTGCGGCACGGCATGGGCAGGCTCGCGGGCCTGGCACTCGTATTCAGCGTGGCGGGACTGGCGCAGGCGCAGGTGGCGACGCACACGAATCTTACGCAGGCCGCAAATGGGCACGGCGTGACCTTCACGGCGCAGGTGAGCGACGCGGCGGGGAATCCCGCGACCGATGGCGTTGTGAGCCTGGTGAACGCGCAGGGGCAGTCGCTGGGGTCGGCGTTTGTGAAGAGCGGCGAGGCCACGGTTGACGTTGGCCAGCAGCCCACGGGCCGCGTGTATGCGAATTACAGCGGGAGCCAGGGATTCCGGGCTTCGGTGACCCAGGCGCAGGCTCTGGACACGGGGGCCACCACGCTGCCGGACTTCAGCATCACGGCCAGCCCGACATCGCTCAGCCTCAGCCCTGGCGCCTACGGGACCATCGTGGTCACCATCACGCCGCTGAACGGCTTTGATGACATGGTGACGCTGTCGTGTTCGGGAAACCCGGCGCCTTCGACTTGCACCTTCAGCCCGACAACGCTGACTCCGCCGCTGGACCCGAATAGCAAACAGCCGCAGCCGGTCAACAGCACGCTGCAGATCACAACCCTGGGCCCCTCGGGCGCGAGCGTTGTATGGCCGGGAAGCGGGTCGCATATCGCGTTCGCGATTGTGCTGCCGGGGCTGCTGGCGCTGATTGGATTGGGCGCGACGCGCAAGCGCTCCGGACTGGATAAGCTGCGGGTACTGGGAATGGTGGCGCTGCTCTGCGCCTCGACGCTCGGGCTGGGCGCGTGCTCGCAGCGGTACGATTATTTGCACCATCCTCCGGAAAAGACCAACGGAATCGCTCCCGGAACCTACAACGTCACCATTGCCGCGTATTCGAACAACGGGGCGACGGTGACGAGCCACACGATTCCGATTACGCTGACGGTGAAGTAGGCGGGCTGTCCAAAAGCGGTCAGCCGCCAGGCACAAAAACGGTCAGCGAACTCGCTGGCCGTTCATCCTTTGTGCGACAGTCCACAAATATGAACACGTTCAAAATAATAATTGCGCCGGAGAGGAATCGGTGTATTCTCTGAATTGAACACGTTCAATTCAGTTGGCGTGGAGACAGAAGAGCGAAGGATGCGGAGAAATTCCAAACCGGCGGGCGGGATGTCAGAAGAGACCCTGGCGCGCATTCTCAAAGCGGCGCTGACGGTTTTCCGTGAGCGCGGCTTTGAGCGGGCCACGATGCGGGAGATTGCTGCGACAGCGGAAGTGGCGGTGGGCGCGGCCTACTACTACTTTGAGTCGAAGGAAGCCATCGTGATGGCTTTCTACGAACGGGCGCAGCAGGAGATGAAGCCTGATCTTGAAGCCATGCTGGACCGGAGCCGGACTCTCGAGTCGAGGCTGCGGGGCATCATCACGGAAAAATTCAATTACTTTGGCCCAGACCGCAAGCTGCTGGGGGCGCTGTCGGCACACGTGGACCCGGAGCATCCCCTGTCGCCGTTCAGCCCGGAGACAGCGGCGGTACGGGAGGAGGACATCGGCTTTTTCGAGCGGGCGGTGAGTGACTCAAAGGTGAAGCTACCGGGGAGCGTCCGGCCCTATCTGGCGCGGCTGCTGTGGCTGTACCAGATGGGCCTGATGCTGTTCTGGGTTTATGACCGCTCGGAAGGGCAGGCGAAGACGCAGTTTCTTTTTGATAAGACGCTCAAGATGCTGCTGATTGTGCTGCGGGTGGCAGGGATTCCGCTGCTGCGCCCGCTGCA
>JBAUHD010000152.1:0-9602 GCA_049680085.1 Acidobacteriaceae bacterium | reverse complement strand
GAGTGCTGGAGCCATAAAACCGCGACCTTCATGATGCTGGGGAATCTTTGCACGCGGCGGTGCGGGTTTTGCGCGGTTCCGAAGGGGCGGCCCGGGGCCATTGATTTTGACGAGCCACGACGGGTGGCCGAGGCGGTGGCCGCGCTGGGGCTGAAGTTTGCGGTGATCACGAGCGTGAATCGCGACGACAATATTCTGGGCGGGGCGCGGGCGTTTGCGATGGTGATTGGGGAGATTCGGAAGCTGTCTCCGGGATGCCAGGTGGAGGTGCTGATTCCGGATTTTCAGGGGGATGAGGCGGCGATTCGCACGGTGGTGGAAGCGAAGCCGGAGATTCTGAACCACAATACGGAGTCGGTGCCGCGGCTGTACCGGGTGGTGCGGTCGGGGGCGAGGTATGAACGGACGCTGCGGCTGCTGGAGTTTGCGAAGGAGCTGGATCCGGGTCTGGTCACCAAATCGGGCGTGATGGTGGGGCTGGGCGAGGAGATGCACGAACTGCTGGATGTGTATCGGGATTTGGCGCGGGTGGGCGTAAATGTGCTGACGATTGGGCAGTATCTGAGGCCGTCGAAGGACCATTTGCCGATGGCCCGGTACTACACTCCCGATGAGTTTGCGTGGATGAAGCGGGAGGCTCTGGCGATGGGGTTTCGTCATGTGGAGTCGGGGCCGCTGGTTCGGTCGTCGTATCACGCGCATGAACAGGCGGATGCCGCTCATACAAATGTTGCCGTTGTGAGTAGATAACCGGAGTCTCTGTCAGCCTTCCGGTGCCGTGCTGTTGGCGCGGGGGCTTTGACGTAATTAGAATTGTCCTTTTGGGAATTGATGGGAAGGATGGTAGACGATGGCACCTTCGGTGATGGCGGGGATTCCCGCACTGAAAGATGGATTTGTTCAACTGAAGACGCGGATGGACAAGGCGGTGGGGGATTTTCAGGCGAACCTGGCGTCGACGCGGACGGGGCGGGCTTCGATCCAGATGCTGGACCAGGTGCGGGTGGATTACTACGGAACGATGACGCCGCTGAACCAGATGGGGCAGTTGACGGCGCCCGATCCCAACATGATTGTGATTCAACCGTGGGACACGGGGATCATCGGCGAGATTGAGAAGGCGCTGCGGACCTCGGATCTGGGGTTCAATCCGCAGAATGATGGGAAGGTGGTGCGGGTGCCGATTCCTCCTATGACGGAAGAGCGCCGGCGCGATGTGGTGAAGCACCTGAATCGCGTGCTGGAGGACCACAAGACCGCGGTACGCAACATTCGCCGCGACGGAAATGAAGTGATCAAGAAGGCGGCGAAGGAGAAGGCGATTTCGGCCGACGAGGAAAAGCGCGCGCTGGAAGAGATGCAGAAGCTGACCGATGGGGAAATCCATCGCATGGAAGAAATGAGCGCGAAGAAGGAAGCGGAAGTGATGCAGGTGTGAACTGCGCGTTCGGCGGACTGCTTCGCGTGGCCACTCCCGTTGGTCGTGCGTGGGGATTGGTTGAAGGAAATTGAAAAAGGCCCGATTCGGGCCTTTTTGCTTTATGGGGTGGTGTGGTCGAGGATGATTCGCCAGCCCTGGGATTCGTGCTGGAGGATGAGGGTGAAGAATCCGCTGGCATCTCCGCCGGCGGCGGCTGTGCGGGTGAGATGGAATTTTCCGGTGGCCACGGCGTAGTTGTGGTCGAGGATCTGGATGTAGAGGTCAGAGAAGTTGAGCGTGCCCATGGCGGCGCGGGTGGCGTAGGTGTTTTTGTAGCGGGCGAGGACGGCGGAGTAGCCGCGCATGGTGGTGGTTCCGATGAAGGTGGTATCGGGCGAGTTGTTGTAGCCCTGCATGAATGCGTCGATGTCTCCCCGGTTCCATGCGGACTGCTGGTCATTGAGGACCTGGCGGACGGCGGTGGCGGCTGGGCTGGCCGGGTTGCGGCTGGGTCTCTGGGCGAGGGATGCGGCGCACACAAGCGCGAGGCAGCCGAGAAGCGTTGTGGAGCGCATGAGGCGCATGAGGTTTCTCCTTGCGATGACCGTGCGGATTTCCGCGTTTCCGCCCTTTGCATGAGCCTACAATAGCGCCATGGTTTTGCGCTCAGTCCATACCGTTTGCTCGCATGATTGCCCGGACTCGTGCGGGGTGCTGGTGATGGTGGATGAGGCGGGCAAGGCGGTGCGGGTGCAGGGGGATCCGGACCATCCCGTGACGCAGGGATTTTTGTGCGGAAAAGTGGCGAAGTATCTGGAGCGGGTGTATTCGCCGGATCGGCTGCTTTATCCGATGAAGCGGCGAGCGGGCGTGGCCAAGGGGCCGCTGGCGAAGGGGCGCGAGGCGGAGGGGTTCGAGCGCGTGAGCTGGGACGAGGCGCTGGACCTGATCGCGGCGCGGTTCAAGGCCATCAGCGAGGAGTATGGGCCGGAGTCGATTTTGCCGTACTCGTATGCGGGAACCATTGGCGTGCTGGGCTACGGGTCGATGGACCGGCGGTTTTTTCATCGCCTGGGAGCCTCGCAGCTTGACCGGACGATT
Organism: Acidobacteriaceae bacterium; assembly: GCA_049680085.1. Lineage (GTDB taxonomy): Bacteria > Acidobacteriota > Terriglobia > Terriglobales > Acidobacteriaceae > Silvibacterium. The sequence continues at coordinate 7,081 of JBAUHD010000152.1, read as the reverse complement.
TGCGCGGAGGCTGGAGGCGACGCGCTGGAGTCGGTGTATGGGCGGAAGGTGGGGACGGACACGGAGGATTTTCGCTACGCGCGCTACATCATTGCGTGGGGCGCGAATGTGCATGGGAACAATATTCATCTATGGCCGCTGATTGAAGAGGCGCGGCGCAATGGCGCGAAGCTGGTGGTGATTGATCCTTACCGGACGCGGACGGCGCAGGCGGCGGACTGGCACCTTGCGGTGAGGCCGGGGACGGATTCGGCGCTGGCGCTGGGGATGATGCATATTTTGTTTCGCGACTCGCTGTATGACCGTGAGTATGTGGAGCGGCATGGGCATGGATTTGAGGCGTTGCGGGAGCGGGCGCTGGGGTATTCCCCAACGCGGGTGGCGGCATGGACGGGGATAGCGGCCGAGGACATTGAACGGCTGGCGCGCGAATATGCGACGACGGAGCCGGCGGCGATTCGGCTGAATTACGGGATTCAGAGGTGCGAAAACGGCGGGGCGGCAGCGCGGGCGGTGATGATGCTTCCGGCGCTGACGGGAGCCTGGAAGCATCGCGGGGGAGGGTTGCAGCTTTCGACCAGCGGGGCGTTTGAGTGGGACAAGGACGCGGTCCAGCGGCCCGACCTGATGATGGCGAGTCCACTGGGACGGCCTTCGCGAGTGGTGAACATGTCGCGACTGGGCGAGGCGCTGACGGAGTTGGACGGGCCGCGGGTGCGAGGGATGTTTGTGTATAACTCGAATCCGGCTGTGACTTCTCCGGAGCAGGCGCAGGTGCTGCGGGGGCTGGCGCGGACGGATTTGTTCACGGTGGTCCACGAGCAGTTTTTTACCGATACGGTGGACTACGCGGACGTGGTGTTGCCGGCGACGACGTTTCTGGAGCAGAAGGACGTGCAGGGCGCATATGGGCATTATTATGTCGGGCTGTCGGAGCAGGCGATTGCGCCGCTGGGGGAGGCTCGGCAGAACGTGTGGGTGTTTTCCGAGCTGGCGCGGCGGATGGGATTCACGGAAGCCTGCTTCCACGACACGCCGGATGATTTGATTGCGCAGGCGCTTTGGCGCGGCAAGAAGCCGCCGGCGGTGATGGCGGGGATCAACGCGAAATCGCTGAACGCGGCGGGCGGGCATATTCGGCTGAAGTTCAAGGAAGAGACGGGGGGCGGGAATTTTCTGCCGTTCGCCGATGGGGGCTTTGGGACGCCAAGCGGAAAGGTGGAGTTTTATTCCGAGTCGCTGGCGGTGCAGGGTCTGGACCCGCTGCCGGGGTATGTTCCGGCTACGGAGTCGCGGTTTGGGGCGGTGGATGCGTACCCGCTGGAGTTTTTGCCGCGCAAGGCGGATAACTACATCAACTCGACGTTTGCGAATCTGCCGGGGCACCAGAAGATGGAGAACGGGCGGATGGGGGTGCTGGAAATCCATGCCGCCGACGCCGCGGCGCGGGGCATCCGGGATGGCGACCGGGTGGAGGTTTTTAACGCGCGGGGCAGGATTGAGCTGACGGCGCGGGTGATGGATTCGGTTCCGCAGGGAGTGGTGGCGGCGCGGCTGGGGTGGAACAAGCTTTCCGAGGGCGGGAACAATGTGAATTTGCTGACTTCGCAGCGGCTTACGGATATGGGGGACGGGCCTACGTTTTATTCGGTGCTGGTGGAGGTGCGGAGGATTTAGTTGCGCGGGCCGTCGCCATCGGGGATGAAAATCGTGCCGCCCGAGGCGAACCGCAGGTCCCTCCACTCCGCTTCGCTCGGGATGACAACGGTGGTGGTGTTCGGCATTTTCATGGCAGAGCGCACTGGAAAATTTGAGGCGACTGGAGCAAACCGCAGGTCCCTCACTTCGTTCGGGACGACATCAGTGTTTGCTTGGAATTTGCGGCTGTAACTGACCTGACTTCGGGCGGGTTTGACCGGGTTGTTGGGCGCGCTTAGACTCGGAGTGACCCTTCCCATATTCTTTTTAAGCGGTCTTTTTTGATGTTTCCTATGCGGGTTTCTTCCAGATTTTTGAGATATTTTGCTCCTTTGTTGGCCCTGTCGCTGGCGGCGGGTCCGGTGGCGCTTGCGCAGAAGCAGGCGAAGGTGTCGGGGCCGCAGTATGCTCCGACGCCGAAGGCTCCGGCGCTGATTGATCCGGCGGGGCCGTCGTTCAGTTTGCAGACGAGCGAGGCGTTGTTTGACATTGCCGTGGCGCTGAATGCGTGCGGATATGACAACGGTCTGGCGGACTCGGACCCGATCCGCGCCCATGTACGGGAGCAGGTGAACCAGGCGACGGACGGGTCGGCGGCGGCGCGGGCGGACCGCGACCAGCTTTGCCTGTTTCTTGACCAGCATCATTTGACGGAGGCCAGCCGCGACCTGGCGCAGTATGTTTCGCTGGCGCTGTATGTGACGGCTCCGCCGACTTTGCAGCCGAGCGTGGATGAGGCGGACATGCCGCCGGATTCGACGACGGTGGTGGGGATTCTGCCGCTGCTGCGGAAGTTCGCGACCGATATTGATCTGCACGTGATCTGGGTGTCGAACAGGGGGGAGTACGATGCGGCGGTGGCGCGGCTGCACGATCCGCTGACGAAGATGATTGTGGACACGAACGTCTACCTGAAGATGCCGGCGAGCACCTATAACACGCGGCGTTTTCTGGTGGTGCTGGCGCCGATGCTTTCGCCGGCGCAGACGAATGCGCGCATTTATGGGAGCAACTATATCGCGGTGGCCTCGCCCGCGAAAGACGGGACGCTGCACATTCAGGCGGTGCGGCACACCTATCTGCACTATGAGATCGAGCCGCTGATTTACGCGCGGTCGGGGGCGATTGACCGGCTGGAGCCGTTTCTGAAGGTGGTGCGGGACGCTCCGATTGATTACCGGTACCGGGCCGACATCATGTCGCTGGTGGTGGAATGCATGATTCGCGCGATTGAGGCGCGGACAATGGACACGGGGATTGACCGGAAGCCGATTCCGGCGAATATATCACGCAATGACCTGGACCGGGCGTACCGCGAGCACAACCAGGCGATGGCGAAGGACGCGGCGGTTCGGCAGGCTTCGGTGGACCAGTCGATGCAGGATGGATTTGTCCTGACGCAATACTTTTACAAGGAATTGATAGGGTTTGAGAAGACTCCGGCGAGCTTGAAGGAAACGATTGGGCAGATGGTGTATGGCATGGACGTTCCGGAGGAGATGAGCCATGTGAAGCACATCGATTTTGGGGCGCAGGGGACGGAGGACGTGGTGCAGGAGGCTCCGATGCGTCCCACGGGTCTGGACCTTGCGGAGATGGAAGTTGAGAAGGGCGATGGACCGGGGGCGGCGGAGCTTGCGGCGAAGGCGCTGAAGCAGCATGATGCCGACCCGGCGCGGGGGTATTTTATTCTGGCGCGCGCGGACCTGATGAACGGTAAGATGGAGGACGCGCAGGCGGCGTTTCAGCAATCGGTGAAGCTGGGTCAGGATGCGCGTCTGCTGGCGTGGTCGCATATTTATCTGGGCCGGATTTTGGACGTGGAGCAGCAGCGCGATGGGGCGGTGGCGGAGTACAAGCTGGCGCTGGCGGCGAGAGATGGCCAGCCGGACACGAAGCAGGCCGCCGAGGACGGGCTGAAGAAGCCGTTTACGCTGCCGGGGGAGCCTCCACCGGACGATAGTCTGAACAGTGGGGCGGGGCAGGGGCAGAGTACGGGGCCTTCGCAGCCGGACGCGCCGCCACAGTAAGTTTGGGGATAAAAAGCAGAGGCGACTGAGGCGAACAGCAGGCTCCTCCACTTCGCGTCGCTCCGGTCGAAATGACAATTTAGTGCACGACAGGAAGCGAGGGACGGCGGCCTTGAAGGAGAAATCCGGAGACGGAATCGAGGCGCTGCTGCGGCACAGATTTGCGCAGCCGGAGTTGCTGCGGCGCGCGCTGACGCACCGGTCCCTGGCGTATGAGAAGAAGCTTGCGGAGCCGGACACGGAGGCGTGGAATGATCCCCAGTCGGACAATGAACAGCTTGAGTTTCTGGGTGACGCGGTGCTGGGATTTCTGGCCGCGGAGGAACTGTGCCGGCGCTATCCGGAGCTGCACGAGGGGGAGTTGACGCGGCTGCGGGCGGAACTGGTGAGCCGGAAGCATCTGGGTCAGGTGGCGGGGCGGCTGAACCTGGGCGAGTATATGCTGCTGGGCCGGGGCGAGGAGCGCAGCGGCGGGCGGAAGAAGGCCGCGCTGCTGGCCAACTGCATCGAAGCGGTCATGGCTGCGCTTTATCTGGATGGCGGGATGGAGACGGCGCAGTCGTTCGTTTTGAGGGAGATCGTTGAGCCGTCGGCTCCGGCGCTGCGGGAGCAGATGCGGGGCGCGGGCGGGATCGCGGACCATAAATCGGCGCTTCAGGAGCTTTTGCAGTCGCGGAACCACAGCCAGCCGGAGTATGCGGTGAAGGCGGAGAGCGGGCCAGACCATCGGAAGCGGTTTTTGGTAGAGGTGTTTGCGCGCGCGGGCGGAGCGCGCGGGGAGGCGCTGGCGCGGGGGATCGGCGGGACGAAGAAGAAGGCAGAGCAGGAGGCGGCGCGGCGGGCGATTGCACGGCTGCGGGCGAGGGGCAGAGATGCGACGGGTTCGGGAGAGAAGCCGTGACCGAAGCCGCGGATGCTCAGCGGGAACGAGCGGAGTGCGAATCCGATTTGGACGCCGGGCGCACGGCGGCGCGGGGCGCTGGGCACTTTGCGCTGCGTTCGCTGCTGGAGAGCGTGCGATCACTTGCGTTTCTGCTGGTGATTGCGTTGTTCATCGTCACATTTATCATTCAGCCGTTCCAGATTCCGTCAGAGTCGATGGAACGGTCGCTTCTGGTGGGGGATTTTCTGCTGGTGAACAAGGCCGTCTATGGCCCGGCGGGGCATTTTGGATGGCTGCTGGCTTATCGGCAGGTGCAGCGGGGAGACATTGTTGTGTTTCATTTCCCGGAGAATCCGCCGGAGCATGTTGTGAAGCGGGTGATTGGGGTTCCGGGAGACCGGATTCATTTGAAGAACGGGGTGGTGTACCGGAACGGGGAGGCGCTGAAGGAGCCGTATGCGGTGAAGGAGCCGGCGTGGCCGGACAGCTTCCGGGACAATTTTCCTTCGGAGACGTACACCGATCCGGGGATGGATGTTCGCTGGTGGGAGCAGATGCGGCAGGACGAGAGCGGGGGAGAACTCGTGGTTCCGGCGGGCGAATACTTTGTGATGGGGGATAACCGGAATCACAGCCGCGATAGCCGGTACTGGGGCTTTGTGCCGCGAGGGAATATTGTGGGGCGCCCGTTCATCATTTATTTTTCGCTACGGCAGGCCTCGACGACCGATTTGCCGCAGTTGCCGTTGGGCGCTGGTTCTCAGGCGATCGGGACGCAGGATGATAAACTCGATCACGAGGGAACCCTCGACAGAGTGGTGAATTTTGCCCGCTGGACGCGCATCCTGCGCGTGGTCCGGTGAGGCGGGTTTCCCGAGGAGACGCAGCGGAAAACATGGAGCAGAGTCCGGAAGTTCAGTCCGCCGCGCCGAAGAAGCAGAAGCAGGAAGAGACGCCGCTTGAGGCGTTTGCCTCAATCTGCGGAGTTCTGGCTGTCGCGCTTTTCGTGCTGACGTTCATTTTTCAGAATTTTGCGATTCCGTCGGGGTCGATGGAGAAGACGCTGCTGATCGGGGACCATGTGCTGGTGAACCGGATCGCGCTGGCTCCGCCGACTCGCTGGGCGAAGTTTATCCATTACCGGCAGGTGCATCGGCGGGACATTATCGTGTTCTTCAAGCCGGCAATTCAGCCAATGGATAACGGGCAGCACACTTATCTGGTGAAGCGGGTGATTGGGATTCCTGGGGATCATATTCATCTGGTGAACGGGACGGTGTACGTCAACGGAGTGGCGCAGCATGAGCCATACGCGCAGGTGGCGTCGGATTTTTACCCCTACCGGGACGATTTTCCGGATGTGCCGCCGCCGCCGGACTCGGATGTGACGGCGGAGTGGGGGCTGGATTTGCCAAACCACATCCAGAACGGCGATCTGGTCGTGCCCAAGGGCTACTATTTTGCAATGGGGGACAATCGTCCGGACTCGCTGGACAGCCGGTACTGGGGATTTGTGCCGAGGGCGAATATCGTGGGGCGTCCGCTGCTGGTGTACTGGTCCTTCAAGTCGACGGAGGCTGATTATGGGCAGACCAGCATGGCGGGGCGGATTGGTTCGATTGGCCATGTGGTGCTGCACTTTATTGGCGATACGCGCTGGGGCCGGACGTTTCATGTCTTCCATGCGGTGAAGTAAAGGCGCTGCCATGAGCGGACCCGTTGAGGGCGTCCAGACGAGGGAAGCGGCGACGGGCCGCGGTAAGAAGCGGCGCGTTCGGCGGATCGCGCTGGGGATTGCGATCGTGATTCTGGCGGCGATTCTGGTTCCACTCATCAACCTGGGGCGCTATCACCGGACGATTTCGGAAAGTCTTGCGCGGGCGCTGGGGCATCGAGTGAGTTTGGGATCGGTAAATTTGACGCTGTTTCCGCTGCCGGGTCTGGTGATTCATGATCTGGTTGTGGAGGAAGACCCGGCGTTTGGGGCGGAACCGCTGTTGCGGGCGCCTTCGGTGACGGTGTATCCGCGGCTTTCGTCGCTGTGGCGGGAACGGCTGGAGATCAGCCGGATTGATCTGGACAACGCGAGCGTGAACCTGGTGCGGGACGAGGGGGGGCGATGGAATTTTTCGTCCTTGCTGTTGCAGGCCTCGCGGACGGCGACGGCTCCGACGGCGCAGCGGCGGCCCAGCGCGACGCCGAGATTTCCTTATATCGAATTCAGCGGGGCGCGGATCAACTTCAAGGAAGGCGAGGAGAAGAAGGCGCTGTCGTTTCTGAATGCCGACGCCTCGGTGTGGCTGGCTGACCCAAACCAGTGGCGGATTCGGTTTGAGGCGCAGCCGGCGCGGACGGACCTGGACCTTGACCTAGAGGACATGGGGACGGTGAAGCTGGATGGGTCGGTGACGCGAGCCGCAACGCTCGAGCAGTTGCCGGTGAAGCTGCACGCGGAGTGGACGGGCGCGCA
>JBAUHD010000151.1:0-2176 GCA_049680085.1 Acidobacteriaceae bacterium | reverse complement strand
GCGCGATATCCAGGCCTACTACTCCAACCCCAACGCGCCCATCTCCACCAAAAAACACAAGCGCGCCTGGCGCAGGGTCCAGCAACAACTCACCGTCCTTGAAGCGCTCCCCGTCGTCTCCAACCGCGACCCGCCCGCCTCGCTCGTCTATGGGCACTAAATCCCCCGGCGAGTAAGCCTACCTGCCCAGCAACCCCTTCACCAGCCCCGTCGCTTTGGATTTCCCGGAAGCTTTGTTCCCCATCAGCCCGCCGGTCTGCTGTTTCAACATCGCGCCCACATTCGCCCGAATCGATGGGTTCGCCGTCGTCCCGGTAATGCGCAGCGGAATCCCGCTGCTCGCCGTCGTATGCAAAAAATTCCCGGCCACGCCGCCCACCGCGTTCATCACGCCGCCGGCCGCTCCGCCCGAATTCAGCTTCGCGGTCAGTTGGAAATCCAGCGCTCCCGCCGCCGAGACCGTTCCGCTGCCCGTCGCCGTCCCGATGCTTGGCACATCGCCATAAATGTTGTTGAGCTGCGTAGATTGCGCCGTCGAGGTCACGTCGCTCTTCAGCGTCCGAATCGCCGTCCCGCCCCCGCTGCTTTTCGCCTTGCCCAGCGAGCTCAGCCCTTCGATCTTCGATCCCAGGTCGAACCCCGCCAGTTGCGTGTTGTCAATTTCCACCGGCCCGGCAATTTGCGGAGCCGCTGCCGGCCCGGTAATCGCCAGGTTCGCGGTCAGCGTGCCTCCGCGCAGCGATGATCCGCTGGGCAGCCGGATGCCCACCGCCGGAAGCAGCTCCACCAGCCCATCCACCGGCAGGCTCGGAGCGGATAAGTGCAGATCCAGCGTCACCCCCTGCCCCGTCATCTGGTAGGTTCCGGTCACATGAGCCGCCACTTGCCCGGTATGGATCGCGACATCGCGAACCTGCCCAGCCTGCGCGCCCAGGTTGCTGGTCATCGCAAAATCCACATTCACCGGCTGAGGAGCCGGCGACCCATGCGGCGACAGCTTCAGGTTTTCGGCCTTGATCTTGCCGCTCGCCGTCATCGCCTTGCCGTCCGACGTAAGCTGCGCGTCAATATCCGCCACCATCGACACCCCCGACGCCGGAGTCACCGCGCCCGCCGCCACCGGATCAAAATGCTTCACAACCAGCGACGCCTGCACCGGCGTGCCGATCGCGTTCCCCGCCGGAACCGGCCCCGCTGTTCCCGTCAGCTTCAGCGTGCCCTCGCCCGGCAAATCCGCCGAAAGCTCAAACGGCATCGGCTTCGCCAGCGAGAGATGCCGCACCGTCAAATCAACCTTGTTGTAGACGAATGGCTTCCCCGTCGAAGGCCATGACGCAACCGAAACACTGCAGTTGCTGATCTTCAACTCGCCAATGTTTAAGTCAGAGGCCCTGCTCTGCTGGCTGCTGCTCCCGGCGCTGCCGCCGCGTCCCAGGCTGGCGTAATTCCACGCGCCGTTCTGCCCCTGAATCAAATGAATCTGCGGCGAACTGGCCGTGAACTTCGTAATGCGCACCTGATGGTGAAACAGCAACGCGCCCGTGCTCACCCCGATGTGCAGCGACTTGGCCTGAAAAAAAGGAGCCGTGCTGAAGGCCGAATCGTCGGCAATCGAAACATTGTCCGCCACCAGGCTGCCGGAGAACAGCGAAAAACTCAGGTGGCCCATCGTCACCGTGCGCCCCAGCGCGCTGGATATTTCACTCTCCACCGTTGGCCGAAAGGTGTCCGCATTCACAAAAAACGGGACCACAATCAGAAGGATTATGATGGCAGCAACGATCCCTCCAACCACCTTCGCCCAGCGATGCCGCAGCGCCTCTCGCGCTCTCGCCCGCCAATCATCCAGATTCGCCCGATTTTCCCGCATAGACCGTCCGCCCCTCGAAATGTATTGAATAAGATGCGCTCCCGTCCCGTGCTATCGCGGCATTCCCGGAGCGCCTTCCTGCCCTTGTATACCGGCTCCGCAGAGGTGGACATTCCCGGGCTGGGACCCCTTCCCGGATTATGGCGACTTATATGCGCCAGTCCATCTCCGTGCTTCCATTTCCCCATCCGAAGATGGTACAGGTAGATATGGAGTCCCTCTCGCCCACATCGCTCGTCGCTGACCAGCCCATTACCGGGCTGAATCCCGCCGCGCCTCCCGGACATCCAATTGTGATACAAGTCA
>JBAUHD010000150.1:0-2085 GCA_049680085.1 Acidobacteriaceae bacterium | reverse complement strand
CAGTAGACCAGCGCCGCGTCTTCGGGCGGCGACCCGGCCACCGGCTCCAGCGCCGCAGCCGCCTTCCAGTCGTACATTCCCAGTTCATAGAAGCCGGCTAGCTTGACGCGATAATAGGGGATCATTCCAGCCATATATCCGGCCCCGTTGCCCGACATCGAAGCAATCGTTGTGAGAACCCCCGCGCTGCGGTCGAGCGCGGCTTTGGCGCGAGCGTCCTGGCCGCTTTGCAGGTAGGCGTAGATGAGGAAGTCGTAGGAATGCGGCTCGTCCAGAATGCCGCTTTCGCCGTGCGCCTCCGCCACCTGCGAAGCCTTGATGGAGCCGAGCTGGGCGGCGATGTCCTGGGGCCACATGCCGAGTCGCGCGTAGATATGTCCGGGCATATGGAAGGCGTGCGGTCCGGACTGCGCGATTTCGCCGTAGTGGTTCGCGGCGGCCAGCCCCTCGGCGGCCATGGCGGGGTTGTCGCACGAGTGGATGATGTAGTGGACCACGCCGGGATTGTCGGGGTGCCTGGCGAAGAGCGGCGTGAGGACGGCCATGGCTTTGCGGTTATGGGAAAGGCTGGTGTCGCCCGGCGCCTCGGAGGCCAGCAGCGAGAGCGCGTAGAAGGCTCCGGCGTCCACGTCTTTGGGATAGCGGGCGTAGAGCGCGCCCATGGCCGTCGAGTAGGCGTCGATGCGCGCCTGATACGGCTCGGGGCCGGGCCGGTAGAAATCGGCGAGCGCGGCGATGTAGGCGCGTTCCCGCGCGGTATGGGCAGCGGGCGATTGCGCGCTCTGCATCTGGGCCCATCCAAGCTCCATGGCGGCCGGGTTGGGGCGGTCCCATATCTGGTGGAAGAGGCTCATGGCAATTCCCCAGTGCGCCATGGCGCAGGTTGGGTCGCGCTTGAGGATCCGCTCGAACTGGGGTTGCGACTCCTCATACCAGAAGTCGTGCAGCAGGGCCACGCCGCGGTTGAAGCTCGCCTGGGTCGAGGGCGCGCAGGAGACGGAAAACGAGACCGTGCCGAGGCGTTCTTTTTGGTGGGTAGCGGATTGGCGGGTGGGCCGCATCGACGAATGTTGCGACGAAGTGCTCTGGCCCGCGACCGGGAGCGCGGCCAGTACAAGCAGGAGCGGCAGCAGAGTTTTCATGGCGGCAGCCATTATAGGGCCGGAAAGCGAAAGTTGGCTGGTCTTTGGGTAGTGGGTCAGTTTGAACCCATTCGTATCAGGGCACGGCTTCAGCCGTGCCAAAGCCGGCTGAAAACGTTGCGGGCTTTAGCCCCTGAGGGATTTTTTTTCAAACTGACCCACTACCGGTCTTTGTGTTGGGCGCGCGCGTTTTGGAGAGGGCTCGCGGGCAGGCGTCGATGGATACGATAATCAGAATAGAAGGTGACTATGGCGACTTCCGTAAAGCGCCGGACGGTGGATTTGTCGCCGTATCCGGACCTCGTTGTCATTATTTTAGGAATGCAGGTGAGCCGGTTGACCGGGCTGAAGACGCTGCTTGGTTTCGGTCCAAGGATCGCGAAATCCGTAGCCGCGCATCCGGATGGACTGCTGGTGCATGAGAATTTTCTGTTCTCGCTGTTTCCGCCCCATGCGGGCATGAGGCAGTACTGGCGCGACATGGATTCGCTGCTGAAGTGGACGCGCTCGGAGCCGCACCGGCTGTGGTGGAAGAGCTTCCTGCGCGACTCCGGCGGCACCGGCTTCTGGCATGAAACCTACCTGCGGAAAGGCGGAATGGAGGCGATCTACGATGATGTGGCGCGCCCCATCGGAATGCTGCGCTTTGCCCCCGTGCTGGAAGCCCGCGGCCCGATGTTCGGCTCAGCGCAGCGCATGGCGAAGACCTGCGAAGGCCAACCCGTGGTCAGCGAAGACGAGCACTACCGGACATAGCCCCGCTTCAGGCGTAGAGGCCGCGCTGTTTGATGGTGAAGGCCACACGGTCGATGGCCAGCATATAGGCGGCGATGCGGTTATTCACGCCGTGAGCTTCAGAGTAGCGAACCACATCATCAAAGCTTTCCGTAAGGATGCTTTCAAGCTGTTCGTTGACCAGCGCCTCTTTCCAGAAATAACCCTG
>JBAUHD010000149.1:0-5997 GCA_049680085.1 Acidobacteriaceae bacterium | reverse complement strand
ATTGATTTCAGGCCGATGCGCTCATTGACGCGTGCTGCCGTATTGTAGGCAATGGAGATTTGTGGCCGTGCGCCAAAGGTCCGCCGGACTTTAATGGATAGGAAATCCGCTTCTCATCTCGCCATTTTGTCCGGATTGTCGAAAACTTTCGACGTTTGATTTCCAGGGAGCCGGCATTTATCTCACATCAGATTGCTTGCGAGCCGTCCAAATCCGCGCGTCCACGACATTCCTACTTTCTGAAGGACACTCGGCATTTCCCGATCAGAGAATGGCTCTGTTTAGGAGCAGATTTCAGCACGCGGAGAATCCTCTCCTGTGTCCTTCAGGAGCAAAAGGCACACATTTTGCGGGGAAGTTTGGGGATTGTTGGCTGTAATTTGCAGATTTACAAAGACTTAAGACTGTATGGTGGACCAAGTCGAGAGCCAACTATTCTCCACCGCCGAATTCGTCAACAAACTCAATTTGGTCCAAACTGGTCCAATCTCCCATTGCCGGTTATGCGGACAGAATGTGTCAAGGAGTGCATTGGCAATTATGCCTAAACTGAACGGGGAAATCGGCCAACTTCCTGTTTACCGATTTCCCCCCACAACCCCGAAGCGCTCGTAATGCAGCTCAATGAGTACTAAGTCCAGCGGACAGAAGCTGATACCAACAGGCTTCAGCTAGCTGACGGTGATGGCAGCTACCTCATAGTCTTCGACACGCGGGATGGTGAACTGCAAGGTCTGATTCTCCACGTCAAAAAGTACACTTCGCCCGGCCTGCAGGAGTTCGACGGATTTCACCCTCACGCCCTGCGGCAGCTTCATGTTGACGGTTTGCGGGCCGAGCCGGTAGAACGACTGCAGCCAGCAATGCTGGGCGTTTGGGTTGGTGTAGTTCAGCAGATGAACGGCGTATCCGGGAGCGGTCTCCCAACTGAGCGTCTCGATGAACCCTTCCCCTTCAATGTGAACCATGCGCTCGTCGCGTGTGATCCAGCGGATGGTGTTGTGCAGTAGCCGCAGCAGGTCGCCGTGTCCGGTAAGCCAGTAGGTGCGCTCGATGTCGCCGGAGAAGTAAGCCATGCGGCTCGCGCCTGCTTCGCGGAGGACAACCGCCGGCTCATCCGTGCGGGAGATCGGAGGATAAGCCAGCTCGGGCGGATAGCTTACGAAGCCGGGAACAACCGTGAGCACCGGATTCGGCACCGGCTTGAGAGGAATGCGATTCTGTGCGCCAGGCAGCCAGTCGGTGTCGGTGAAGCCTTCCAGGATGGGGTGTTGATCGGTTGAGTCCGGTTGTTGTTCGATGCGCGCATAGTACGCGTTGCCGTTGGTACCCAGGACGTCTCCAGCTTTGTGGATGCCGAGGACATTGGCGAGTCCGAAATCCGCGCGCGGCGGAGAATCCTCTCCTGTGTCCTCCAGGAGCAAAAAACACGCGTTTTGCGGGAAGTCTGGGGAGTTGTGGCCGTAAATTACAGAATTCCGATCGATATAAGACTGTTTGGTGGACCAAGTCGTGAGCGAACTATTCTCCACCGCTGGATTCCCGTTTCTCTGCTTGCCAAATTGCCTGCTCCAAATCATCACAACACCGATTCTCTGGTTCCATGCTGATGGATGTTCCATGTCCAGCGTAGCCAAAGAGCTGTTATCCTATCGTCGGCAATGGGAACAGTGCCCGAAAGCGGCTGCGTTGCTTAGCTCTGGCAAGAATAACGTGGTGCGCGTGTTTAAGCTTCTCTTGATCTTAGGGCACTAATCATGAAGGGACAATTCAAAGAAAGCCTTCTGCCCGACGTCTGGTCTGCGGCGTTGTAGCTCTAACCAGGCGATGACTCATCTGCCTTCTTTTTTAGATTGCACCGGCCATGGAAATGAGCTTCAGTGCCGGCGCGACGCACAAGATCTTCCGATTCGCAAGGAGACTCACTATGCAAAATTCGGAATCGCGGATGGCGATGTCTTCAGCGCCGTCGCTGCTGCTGGTCGCTGTGGCCGTGGCGGCATTCGGCCTCGGGTCGCTTGCTTCCGCGCAGGGAAGCGCCAAATACACAACGCATGTTCTGAATCTTCCCGCGCACGGCCAGGACAACATCACCAACGACTACATCACCTATGACGCGAACACCAACACGGTCTGGGTCCCCGCCATCAACATCGGGTCGGTCTATGTAATCAACGCAGGGACCGAGAAGATTCATGAGATCAAGGGCTTTGCCACGAAGGAGATGTCGTTCCCGAATGGCCGCAAGGGTGTGGAGGGTCCGAGCGGCGTGTATGTCGGCGACGGCGTCGTCTACATCAGCGACCGCGTCGACCAGAGCGTCTGCGCCGTGGATGAAAAGACGCTTGAGCGCAGGAACTGCGGCCACATCGACTCCACTCCCGACGGCGTGGCCTATGTCGCTCCCACCAACGAGGTCTGGGTGACTTCGCCGCGCGACAACACGGTGCGGATCCTCGACGCGAAGACGCTCAAGCAGAAGGCGAAGCTGAGCTTCCCGGGCCGGCCCGAAGGCTATGCCGTCGATGCGCGACGCGGGCGCTTCTACATGAATTACGAGGACAAGGATCTGACCACGGCGATCGACCTGAAGACGCACAAGACAGTGGCGGAGTGGCACCCCAACTGTGGACCCGACGGTCCGCACGGCCTGCAGATCGACCAGAACAGCGGCTATCTTTTCGTGGCCTGCAGTTTGGGGGCGAAGGTTCTGAACGCCGGCGGGAATGGGCAGGTGCTTTCGTCCATTACCACGGGCGATGGCGTCGACGATATCAATCTTGCTCCGGCCACGCACATGCTATACATCGGATCCCCGAAAGACGGCAAACTCACGGTGGCGCGCGTGAATTCCGCCGGCAACCTCACTGTAGTTGCGGTGGTTCCCACGCACGTGGGGGAGCGCAACGGCGTGGTGACAAAGAGCGGCACCGTGTACATGGCGCACGCGCGGCCAGGAAATTTTACCGGCATGATTGTTGTGGTGCCGAACCCAAAGTAACATCGTGGCGGGTGGGCTGGCGCCAAAGGGAGAACAACCAAGAGAAGTGTGCCGCCTTTTAGTTGCAGTCAACGGAGTTTGTAGAACCAGATTTCAGGAGCGGCGTTTTTGGATTGCCTCTTTCCCACTCGATGCACCGCCGGCAATCAGTCGGAGCGGATTCCCTGGACGGGATGGAAAGAGACTCTGACGTTTCTGCGGGCGACAAGGGCAGACACTAGCCGGGTGGGAGCGATCGCACCGTCTGGGCCAACTCTGGCGCGACTGATGACAAGAGACATTGGCAGGCATTCCGGCCTCGTAGTCGAATTGGGACCGGGGAACCGGTGTGTTACTCGTGCTGGCGATAGAGGGCAAGAACATCCGCAATCAGTTAACGAGGGCGCTTCTGAAGCAGGGAGTACGAGAGAAGGACTTGACACTGGTGGAATGCTGTCAGGAATTCGCAGTAATGCTACGGAAGAAGTTTCCGGAGGCACGGGTGCTCGAGATGGATGCGGGACGGCTGCACCAACACGAACCGTTTTTAGAGGGAGCGGTGGGAGCGATTGTGAGCGGGCTTCCGCTCCTGAATATGTCGCCGCCGAGCGTTCTGAGAATTCTGCGGGGGGCATTCCGGTGGATGCGACCGAGCGGAGCCTTCTATCAGTTCACCTATGGACCACGTTGCCCGGTATCAAAGCTGTGTTTGGAGCGTCTGGGGCTGGGCGCATTATGCACAGGCCGCGCGCTGGTAAATCTTCCCCCCGCATCGGTTTACCGAATCCGGAAAATGGCGGGAGAAGTTGATTAGTCATCGGGAAGTATGCGCCAATCGCGCAAGGTGCCCAGTTCCCTAGAATCGCCTGAATTCCCCAGGTCCGGAGGACACTCGGCATTTCCGATCGGAGAATGGCTCTGTTTAGGAGCAGAATGAAAACCGCGGAGAATCCTCTCCTGTGTCCTTCAGGAGCAAAAGGCACGCGTTTTGCGGGGAAGTCTGGGGATTGTTGGATGCAAGCTGCAGATATTAATAGACTTAAGACTGTATGGTGGACCAAGTCGAGAGCGAACTATTCTCCACCGCCGAATTCGTCAACAAACTCAATTTGGTCCAAACTGGTCCAATCCCCCCATTGCCGGTTATGCGGACTGAATGTATCAAGGAGCGCATTGGCGATAATTCACTAACCCAGTTATGGGTACCTGAATTCCAAGGGTACCGAGGTTCTCGTCTTGGTGGCACCATCGGGGTTTTTCGGACAAGCTCCGCTGGCATGTTTGAGGCATACTGTAAAAATAAACGCTCCTTCTGCTTGTACTGCTTGTGCGCACCAGTACGAGCAAGGCTGGAGTCAAGACATGGGACTTTGTATTCCAGGGGCTAGTTCCGCTCTCGCCGCAGGTAGGCCGTTTTGGAAGAACCGAAGAACGAGGAGATTAGCTTGAGAGTCCCATCCGCTGCACAATACCTGTCAGCGCGTTCTGTGCGTATCGCGCGCATGACATACGTATTCGCCCTTGCCCTCATCTTCGCCACCTTCGTCGGCCCAGCGCTCTGCAGGGCCGCGGCCCCTCATCCCATCCGTCCTGGCGAAATCTGGAACGACACGCAGGGACACCGCATCCAGGCGCACGGCGGCGGAATCCTTTATTTCCGGCACACGTGGTACTGGTTTGGCGAGGACCGCACTCAGGGCCTCGATCCTGATAAACGCTATGTGAGCTGCTACTCTTCGCGCGATCTCATCCATTGGCGATTTCGGGGGCGGCCCCTTCAGTTGTCCGACCCCGAGCACCTGGGGCCGCATTGGGTATTGGAACGGCCGAAGGTCTTTTACAGCCACGCCACGCATCGCTTCGTAATGTATGCCCACCTGGACGACGCCCGCTACAAACTCGCGCGGGTCGCCATCGCCATCAGTGACAGAGTCACCGGCCCGTATCGATATGTGCGCAGTTTTCGCCCTCTTGGCTTCGAGTCTCGAGACATTGGCCAGTTCGTCGACAATGACGGCTCGGCGTATCTCATTTTTGAATCTCGCCCATCTGGTGGTTTCTACATCGCAAAGCTCTCTCCCGACCGTCTGTCTGTCGAAAGCCGGGTTGCTTTTCTTCACCTGCCTCTCGAAGGAGGAGCGCTCGTCCACTACCGGGGCCTGTATTATGTGCTCGGCTCGCATCTCACTGGATGGCGTCCCAACCCCAATGTCTACGCCAGCGCTCCAAGCCTTTCCGGCCCGTGGAGTGAGTTTGCGCCCATCGCGCCGGATTCTCCCGACACTTATGGCTCGCAGTCCAGTATGTTGCTTACCGTCTCAGGCTCCAAAACTACCTCGGTCATCTTCATGGGCGACATCTGGAAACCTCGATCGCTCTGGGACTCGCGCTATCTGTGGATGCCAGTTCAGATCGGGGACGGCAAAATGCTGCTTTCTGCGCCTTCACCCTGGACCATCGACATTAAGACTGGTGTAAACCATATCGATCAGAAGGTTTCTGACCCAATGCACCGTTGAGCTACATTCCTGCATTCGCGACTAGCTTCACATCTGCATTTGACCAGCCGCTATCATGCCAGATCATTTCCAACCCGAGTGCCAAGTTCTTGAATTTTAGCCGTTGAAACAAACGTGTCGATCACTCGTTCGCAAACAGACGGCGCCCTCAATTGGCGATTTCAGGGCAAGTCACTTATTGACGCGTTGCTGCCGTATTCTGGCTAATCGGGAGATTTGTGGCCATGTGCCGAAGGTCAGCGTATCCGCTGGACCTTAATGGATCGGCAACCCGCTTTCCAACTCGGCCATATTGTCCCGATCGTGCATCAGATCGAGGTTCGATTTCCAGCGAGACGTCCATTTATCTGACATCAGGGTGCTTGCAGGCGCTTCAAATCTGCGCGTCCCCGACATTCCTACTTTCCGGCGGACACTCGGCATTTCCCGATCAGAGAATGGCTCTGTTTAGGAGCAGATTTACAACCGCGGAGAATCCTCTCCTGTGTCCTTCAGGAG
>JBAUHD010000148.1:0-6488 GCA_049680085.1 Acidobacteriaceae bacterium | reverse complement strand
TCCACTTGAAGGCTTTGCCCGACGACAAGCGTGATGCCGCTCTTTTCCTGCGTGGCAAAGCCACTGCGGCTGACGGTGACGGAGTAGTGGCCGACGGGGACCGAGGGCGCGGTGTAGCGGCCATCGGCTCCAGTTGTGATGGTGCGGGTGTTGCCGGTGTCAAGATTGCGCACGACGACAGCCGCTCCGGAGACAGCGGCTTTGGAGCTATCGGTGACAATGCCGTGCAACGATGCGCCGACCACCTGCGAATGCGCGGGAAGCGCGGGTGAAAGCAGCGACAGGATCACTGCCGCGAAGACAAGCTTCGTATAGAGATTCATGGTCTTCCTCAAAAAGAAGTAAGAAAAATCCAGAGATGGATGGAAGAGTTCAAGCGCGCATACGGAGACAGAGGCACACGCACGGCTGACAGGGTGTCAGTGGCGACAACAATTGCATAGCTGCGGAAAGGGCATCCGCGTGGCCGTGGCAGGAAACAGGTTTAGATTGATCATTCGGTGTGTCATCTCCGTTGCGGAAAAGCAGAAAGCCCGTGTCTGCGCTATGGCTGACACGGGCTTGTGGAGATGTGTGCGAGCGGGTCGCGTTCCATCAAGGCATTGTCATCACAGCAGGTGTTGTTGCAGATGACAGCAACAATTCGACGAACTGTGGACGACTCGCATTTCTGAATAGTAGCCGAAGTTTGAAAATCCAGCAAGAAACAGCGCGAACCGGAAAAGGGAGCAGGCATTGGCATTGGCCCGGTCCGATTCCCGGCATATTACGCAGCTTCAACGAGCGCATTATCGCCGAGTCGCTCGCCGAGCGATGCAGAAAAGGTAATTTACGCTACGGCACTATCCTCTATCACGCATCTGTGGTGGCAGATGTTCAATCGTTCGGGGAACGCGTTATGCGGCGCGAAGGATGATTTTTCCGCGCGGATGGTCTTGTTCCGCTTCTCGTTGGGCTTCTCCCGCTTCTTCCAGAGGCATGGTCTTTGCAATCGGAATGGTGAAGCGGCCGCGGGCTGCATCGTCGGCCAGCTCATAGAGACGCGAGGCGTCCGGCTGGGCCATGAATCTGGCCACCCGAATATTGCGGCTGGCCGCGCCTTCGGGCGCTCCGACTACGGTTCCGAAGACGCCGCCTTCTTTCAAGGCACGGAGCGCGCGCTCGGCGGTCGAGCCGCCAACAGTGTCGGCGATCGCATCAAGGTCGCGAAGCTTGTCCAGTTCCTTTTCATCGTCAATGGCGATGACCTTATGCGCGCCGAGGCTTCGGGCCTCGTCCACTTCGGACCGGCGCACGCCGGCGAGGACAGTGGCTCCTGCGTCGAGCGCGACATGCACGGCGCTCCGGCCCACCCCTCCCAGAGCCCCGAGCACCAGTACCGTCTGACCGGGCTGAAGCTTGATGGCTCGCTCGATGAGTTGCGCGCCGGTGGTGACGACCAGCGGGAGCGCCGCCGCCTGCTCGAAGCTGAGATTGTCGGGAATGGGCGCGAGAACGTCGGCTTTCGCCGTGACCAGCTCGGCATAGGTTCCGTTGGCCAGCGCCATCACGCGCTGGCCTTTGCTGAAGCCGGTGACGCCCTCGCCCACCGCTTCAACTTCGCCCGCAAGGTCGCGGCCCAGGATGGCCGGAAGTTCCACATCGATGCGCCCTCGGGTCGCTCCGCTGCGAATCTTCCAGTCGATGGGGTTCACGCTGGTGGCTCGCACGCGCACGCGGACTTCACCGGGACCAACGGCAGGGTCGTCCACATCTTTTATCTGAAGCTGGTTCGCGTCTCCGAATTGTTGAAGGACTACGGCTTTCATGGGATCTCTCCTTGTGCGCAGGCTCTCGTTACTTCGATGCGGAGAACAGCGGCGGCGAGTTTGCTGCGAATTCAGGCACGCATCTAATTGGGATGGTTATGAAACGAGCCGGCAAAGTCAGAATCGGCATTTCGGGCTGGCGGTACAAGGGCTGGCGGGGCGTGTTTTATCCGCCGAAACTAACGCAGAAGCGGGAGCTGGAATTCGCCAGCCGGGAGTTCGCGACCATCGAGATCAACGGCAGCTTCTACTCATTGCAGCGGCCGGAGAGCTTCACGCGGTGGCGTGACGAAACGCCGGACGACTTCGCATTTTCGGTGAAGGGGTCGCGGTATATCACGCATCTCCGGCGGCTCAGAGAGATCAGGCAGCCGCTGGCGAACTTCTTTGCGCAGGGTTTGCTGGCTTTGGAGGAGAAGCTGGGGCCGATTTTGTGGCAGTTCCCGCCGAACTTCCAGTTCGAGCCTGAGCGGTTTGAGGCTTTCTTCAAACTGCTGCCGCGTTCAACCGGAGCGGCGGCGCGGCTGGCCCGCAAGCACGATGAATGGATGAACGAGCGCAGCCTGACGCGGGCCGGGCACGACCGGGCGCTGCGCCATTGCGTCGAGATTCGCAACGAAAGCTTTGCCGTGCCGGAGTTTGTGGACCTGCTGCGCGAGCACGGGATCGGGTTGGTGGTGGCCGACACGGTTGAATGGCCACTGTTGATGGACGTGACCAGCGACTTTGTCTACTGCCGCCTGCATGGCTCCGAGCAGCTCTACGCGAGCGGTTACACGGAGGCGGCGTTGAAGAAGTGGGCAACGCGCGTTTCCGCCTGGGCGCGCGGCGGCAACTCGCCGGATGGCAAGTTCGCCGAGCCGGAGCGGAGCGCCCCGCGCCAACCGCGCGATGTCTATGTCTACTTCGACAATGACGCCAAGGTGCGCGCACCGGCGGACGCGAGGTCGCTGCGCGAGCTTGTGCGGAAGCGGCTTCCGGGCTCTCTTGCATTTCGTCCAGACGAATCCCGCGCGGCCTGAAGCTGTAATCTGCGCGGTGACTTGGAGATAAAGCGGAAGTCTTTCCTGCCGATAGAAAAGCCAGACGCTTCCCAGCAATGCGAAGGGCCCGCAGGGCCGCGAGGAAGCGTCATCACGCTTGAGCCGCTGAAGAGTCGAGGGAATCGCGCCGATGTTCGCCATCGCAGGAATCTTGCTGGTTTTCGGAGCCGTCATCGGCGGCTTTCTGATGGAGAAGGGACATCTCGCCGTCCTGGTGCAGCCAGCCGAGTTCCTGATCATTGTCGGCGCGGGGCTGGGGACGCTGCTGATCGCGAATCCCATACACACGCTGAAGTCGATTTGTTCCTCGGCCATGGGCGTGTTCGGGAAATCGCACTTCACCAAGGAGCGCTACGTCTCCATACTGAAGATGATGTACGAGCTGCTGAACAAGGTGCGGCGCTCCGGCATGTTATCGATTGAGGCCGATATCGAGGAGCCGGCCGAGAGCCTGATTTTCAAGCAATATCCGGATTTCCTTCACGAGGAGCACGTGCGCAACTTCGTCTGCGACACCATGCGCATGGCGGTGACGGGCGGCGTGGAGCCGTTTGACCTGGACCAGATGATGGATCTCGATATGGAAGTGCAGCACCACTCGGCGCATCAGCCGGTCGCGTCGCTGCTCACGGCCGCGGATTCGCTTCCCGGATTGGGAATTGTGGCCGCGGTGCTGGGCGTGGTCATTACCATGGGCGCGCTGGGTGGGCCGGCCGAAGAGATCGGGCGCAAGGTGGCGGCGGCGCTGGTGGGCACGTTTCTGGGAATTCTGCTCTGCTACGGGCTGGTAGGACCAATGGGCGCGTACATGAGCAAGGAAGCCGAAGAGGAGCACGCCTTTCTCTACGTGCTGCGCGTGCTGATGATCTCCTTCATCAAGGGCAATGCGCCGGTGCAGGCGGTGGAGATGGCGCGACGCGCGGTGCCGATGCATGTCCGTCCGTCCTTCACCGAGGTGGAGGCTGCATGCCAGGCGCAGCCGGCCGGCGCCGAAGCGCGTTCCGAAGAGAAGGTGGCGTAGCCGACGATGCCGTCCAAAATGATCATTCTGGTGAAGAAATCCAAAGGCCACGCGGGGCACCATGGCGGCGCATGGAAAGTGGCCTACGCCGATTTTGTTACCGCCATGATGGCGCTGTTTATTGTGCTGTGGCTGATGAACACCAATCCCAGCGTGCGCAAGGCGGTGGCCGGGTACTTCAACGATCCGATGGGGCGCTCGTCGCTGACCGGGACCGATCGTTCGGGGGCAGCGGATAACCTGCCCATCACCAAGGACAACATCAAGAGCTTGAAAGAGCGGCTGGAGAAAAGCGTTCAGCAGATGACCGATCTCAAGCCGTTCTCCAAACAGGTTGAGATCACGGTGACGCCGGAGGGTTTGCGGATTGAATTGCTGGAGACCAAAGACGGCAGCTTCTTTGATACCGGAAGCGCGGTGCTGAACGCGAGGGGACGCGAGATATTGACGCTGCTGGCCCAGCAGTTGGCCACAGTCCCGAACCGCATTTCGATTGAGGGACACACCGACGCGCGGCCATACACGGGCGCGGCGGGCTATAGCAACTGGGAGCTTTCGACCGATCGCGCGAACGCGGCTCGGCGGCTGATGCAGGCCAACGGGCTGCGCGCCAACCAGGTTTCGGAGGTCCGCGGCTACGCAGCCGAGCAACTGCGGGTTCCGAGCAATCCCTTCGATCCCTCGAACCGGAGGATTTCGCTGATCGTGCAGTACGTGAACGCTCCGCCCGAGACTTCGGGAGCGCCTGAGAAGGCGGTTGCAAGCAAAAGCCCGGCTTCGGCCGGGAAGCCTCCAGCGGCGATTCCCCAGGATGGGAAGCAGCAGGAATCGGGGGCGAAGCAGCCGGGTTCGGCGAAGAAGCCGGTCGCGGCGGCAGCCGAATCGAGCGGAATGATCTCGAAATTGATGAACTCAGGGCTTGTGCGCAAGGTGCGCGGTCACTGAGGCGCGGTGCTGGCTCCCGCGGCATTCGTGAGAATATGAGAACGCGATCCCACCGTGATATCCGGCGAGATTGAAAATCCGGCTTTCGGGGGGAATGAATGAACGCGCGCAGGCTGCTGACCGCTCCGGCACTGGTTCTTCTGGTCTTTTCGCAAATAGCCCTCGCGCAGAGCGTGGCGTTTCAGCGCGCGGCGAGCTTGCGGCACGGCATCAACCTTTCGGGGTGGTTCGCGAGCTCACGGGACCTTTCGGCAGCGCATATTGCGAACTTCACCAGTGCCGCTGACCTGAAGGCCATCCACGCGATGGGCTTCGATTTTGTGCGTTTGGGCATAGGCCCCGGGCTGATCGAGCGGCATGGGCAGGTTGCAACGGCCAACCCCAAGATGCTGGAGGAACTCGACCGCGCGGTGCATGACGCCCTGGCGAATCATCTGTCGGTGGTGTTGTGCATCTTTCCGGATGATGAGTACAAGCGCGGGCTCGATACGGATCGTGGCGTAGACGACTTTACGCAATTGTGGCGGATTCTTGCCGGGCGCCTCGCCTCGCAGGACCCGAACCATATTTTCTACGAGTTGATCAATGAGCCGGAAGTGCACGATCCCTATCGCTGGATGGGGATTCAGGCGCGAGTGGTAGAGGCGATTCGGCAAATCGACAAGACCCACACCATTGTCGCGACGGCGGCGAATTATTCGAGCCTGCCCGATCTGCTGGTTCTGGAGCCGGTGCGCGACGCGAACGTGATCTACAACTTCCATTTTTATGAGCCCTACCCATTCACGCACCAGGGCGCGTCGTGGGGCGCGGATGACTGGGTTTACTACAAGGACATTCCGTTTCCGGCAACGGCCTCGCAGTTGACCGGGCAGTTGAAGCAGGTTCCGGGAGACCTGGCGCGGTACAACCTCTATCTTTACGGCGCGGACGGATGGAATGCGCAGGCGATCGCCGGACGTATCGCGTTTGCGGCAGCGTGGGCGCGGGAGCGGGGTGTTCCGCTGATCTGCGATGAGTTTGGCGCGTATCGCGATACGGCTCCGCCGGATTCGCGCGCGCGATGGGTTGCGGCGGTGCGCGAGGCCCTGGAGGCGAACCACATTGGCTGGGCGATGTGGGACTACCGCGGCAACTTTGGCGTGGTGAGGAGAACGGCGACGGAGATTACGCCCGACGACGCAATTCTCAAAGCGCTGGGCTTGAACGCGGACGCGAAGCCTGTGCCGATCCAATGATTCAGGAGCGGCAGGCTGTAACCTTTTCCGGACCGCGACTCCAGGTCTCGGTTCTGCCAAAGAGCGGTATGCCGACATAGCCGCGGAGCTTGAGTTTGTCTCCTTCGCGAGTCATTGATCCGGTGTAGGTTTTTCCTGTTTCAGGATCATAAAGCCTCCCGTCCCGCGCCCGGCTGGGGTTGACAAGCTCAAAATCTGAACCAATCTTCAAGCCGCAGAGGGAACGCCCGCGCAGTGCGGGGTCAGGATTATCAGCGTCAACGCGGGTCGGAGCGCTCCTGCTGATCCCAACCACGTCCGCACAAATCCGCGAGCCGCATCGATAGATGTGAATGGTGGAACCGGTCGGGTTTGTCCAGTTCCCAAGAATGCTGTTGGTCTGTCCCTGGGCTGTGGCGAGCAGGGCCATGACGCATACGCAAATCCAGGCGCG
>JBAUHD010000147.1:0-3974 GCA_049680085.1 Acidobacteriaceae bacterium | reverse complement strand
CTGAGCCCTGAGCCCTGAGCCCTGAGCCCTGAGCCCTGAGCCCTGCCTTTAGGCCGCTTCGCCGCCTTCCGGCTGCTGCTCTTCCAACTGCTTCTGCATCTCCTCGCGACGTTTCGCGCGGGCTTCGGCGCGCTTCTCGCGCTTCTCGTCCAGCAGTTGCTCCGCTCCCAGCAGTTCGATGTAAGCCTTCTCCGCTCCATCGCCACGTTGAAAGCCAGTGCGGATGATGCGAAGATAGCCGCCCTGCCGGTCGCCATAGCGCGGCGCCACGGTATCGAACAGCCGCGTGACCGCCTCGCGGGTTTGCAGGTAGGCAAGGGCCTGACGCCGCGAATGCAGGTCGCCCTTCTTCCCCAGCGTGATCAGCTTTTCCACATGAGGACGCGCGGCCTTGGCCTTGGTAATGGTGGTCTCCACCCGGTCCTCAAGAACAATGGATGTCACCAGGTTCCGCAGCAGAGCGCGGCGGTGGCTGGTGTTCCGTCCCAGTTTGTATCCTGCATTGCGATGACGCATGACTCAATCTCTCTCTATCTGAAAATCGCCGGGTCAGGAACGGGCTCAAGACTGTTCTGTGTCCTGAGCCCTGTGCCCTGTGCCGTGTTAAAAGTTTTCCGTCTCGTTCCGCGCCGCAACGTCGGTGTCGAGGTCGTCCTCGTCCTCGTCATCGTAGCCGCCGTAGCTCGCAGCCAGCGCTGCCGCCGGAAGAATGGAGGTCGGTCCGGGCACGGCATTGCCGTGCTCGTCGATCTTCATCCCTAGCGAAAGCCCCATCTGCGCCAGAATTTCCTTGATCTCGTTCAGCGACTTGCGGCCGAAGTTCTTGGTCTTCAGCATCTCGGCTTCGGTCTTCTGCACCAGCTCGCCAATGGTCTGGATATTCGCGTTCTTCAGGCAGTTGTAGCTGCGAACGCTTAACTCCAGTTCTTCGACCGAGCGGTTCAGATTGTCGTTGCGCAACAGCCCGCGCCCATCGTCCAGGTGGCTGTCGGTCTCAATCTCTTCCTCGAAATTGATGAAGATGCTCATATGGTCCTTGAGCAGCTTCGCCGCCAATCCCACCGCGTCCGCCGGAAGCACCGCGCCGTTCGCCCAGACCTCAAGCGTCAGCTTGTCGTAGTCGGTGATCTGTCCCAGGCGGGCCGCCTCCACAAGATAGTTCACCTTGCGAACCGGCGAGTGGACTGAATCCACCGGAATAAATCCAATGCCCAGATCCGCATCAAAATTCTTGTCAGCCGAAATGTAGCCGCGCCCGCGCTTCAGGCGCATTTCCATATCCAGCTTGCCGCCCTCGCTCACCGTGGCGATATATACGTTCTTGTCGAGAATCTCCACGTCCCCATCGGCTTCAATCTGCCCTGACGTCACGATCCCCGGCCGGTCCGCGCGCAGATAGAGCGCCTTGGGTCCATCGCCGTTCAGCTTGAACGGAATCTGCTTCAGGTTCAGGATGATGTCGGTCGCGTCCTCGACGACTCCAGTAATCGACTGGAACTCGTGCAGAACGCCTTCGATTTTCACCGCCGTCACCGCCGCGCCTTCAATCGAAGACAGCAGCGTGCGCCGCAGCGCGTTGCCGATTGTGGTTCCGAAGCCGCGCTCAAAGGGCTGGGCGCTGAACTTCCCGTATTTTTCCGTGAGCGTCTCCGTCTCAACCGCCAGACGCTTGGGTTTTTGAAATCCTCTCCAAAGCATATCGATATCACCTCTCCTGCGCGGCAAACGTCACGAAGCATTCTGCAACGGCCGAGCCAGTTACTCCCATTCGTTAGATTTGACTTCCCGTACTAACACTCGCTTGTCATCCCGACCGAAGCGCGCCTTTTCGGCGCGCGCAGCGGAGGGACCAGTCCTACTTGCTATAAAGTTCGACGATCAACTGCTCGTTCACCGGCAGGTTCACATCTTCACGTCTCGGCAGAGCCACAACCCTGCCCGACAAATTCGCCGCATCCACCGTCAGCCACGCCGGAGCGGGTTGATGGCTGGCGAACTCGCGCGCGGACTCCACCACCGACAACTTCGCTGAGTTCGGCCGGACCTTGATCTCGTCGCCCACGCCCACCTGGTAGGAAGGAATATTCACCTTGCGGCCATTCACTTCCACGTGCCCGTGGCGAACAATCTGGCGAGCCTGGCGGCGTGAGCTGGCAAAACCAAGCCGGAAGGCCACGTTGTCCAGACGACGCTCCAGTTGCTGCAACAGCAGTTCGCCGGTCACGCCCTGCGCGCGCGAAGCCTTCTCGTAGTAGGCGCGGAACTGCCCTTCCAGGGCAAAGTAAATGCGCTTCGCCTTCTGCTTTTCGCGAAGCTGCAACCCGTAGCCGACAATCTTAGCCTTGCGGTCGCGCCCATGCTGGCCGGGAGGAAAGTTGCGCTTCTCAATCGGGCACTTGTCGGTAAAACACTTTGAACCCTTGAGAAAAAGCTTCATGCCTTCGCGACGGCAAAGACGGCAGACTGCTCCTGT
The DNA here is from genome assembly GCA_049680085.1 of Acidobacteriaceae bacterium. Lineage (GTDB taxonomy): Bacteria > Acidobacteriota > Terriglobia > Terriglobales > Acidobacteriaceae > Silvibacterium. The sequence continues at coordinate 1,501 of JBAUHD010000147.1, read as the reverse complement.
ATAACGTGCCAAATCATTTCTCCTGTCCCGGCCTGGCGCCGCGGACCCTTTTCTACTTCAGAGGCCGACCGGTTTACACGCTGGCAAGCGCTTCCTCCCGGTCCCGAAAAGCAGCTTCTAGCTTTCAGCTATTAGCTGCTAGCCTGATTTTCGTCAGGTCATGGAGCTGGCATTGCCAACTCCATTCCTCAATTCTACAGCTTACCTTGCCCATGCTCCAGCTAAGAGCTAGAAGCTAATAGCTAAAAGCTGCTACCTACACCCTGCGCCGCTTCGGCGGCCTGCATCCGTTATGCGGAATCGGCGTAACGTCGCGGATCGAGCGAACATCAATCCCCGCCGCAGCCAGCGCGCGCACCGCCGATTCGCGGCCCGAGCCCGGCCCGCTCACTCGCACGTCCACCGAGCGTAGACCGTGGTCCCGCGCCTGGTTGGCCGCGTTGATCGCCGCCTGCTGCGCCGCAAATGGAGTGCCCTTACGCGACCCGCGAAAGCCCAGCGATCCCGAGCTTTTCCAGGAGATGGTATTGCCCTGCGCGTCCGTAATGGTCACGATGGTGTTGTTGAACGTCGCCTGAATGTAGACCAATCCGTACGGAACATTCTTGCGTTCGCGCTTCTTGAACTTCTTGTTTTTGGCGGCCTTGCCGGCAGCGCCCTGCTGTGCTTTTGCCATTAGGTTTTCGACGTCGCTTTCTTCTTGCCTGCCACCGTGCCCTTGCGCGGTCCCTTGCGGGTGCGCGCGTTGGTGTGCGTGCGCTGGCCGCGCGTGGGAAGGCCGCGGCGATGACGCAGGCCGCGATAAGACTGAATGTCAATCAGTCGCTTGATGTTCATCGAGGTGTCTTTGCGGAGATCGCCTTCAACGTTCCCCTCGTTCTCGATGATCTGGCGGATGCGGTTCACCTCGTCTTCGCCGAGGTCCTGAATCTTCTTGAATGGATCAACATTCGCTGAAGTCAGGATTCGCAGCGCGCGCGGGTTGCCGATCCCAAATATATAAGTAAGCCCGATCCGCGCCTGCTTATTGCGGGGCAAATCGACGCCGGCTATACGTGCCATGCTCGTTTCCTTCGTGCTCCCGGAAGCGCCGCCGCCGGAAGCGGTTATGCCAGGTTTGTTTCACCATGAAACCAACCTGACGTGAGTGGAACCGGGGTTCATCGCAAGCCTTTCTACGGCTAACTAGCCCCTTGCTCATCGAGCGGGTTCCTATTTAAGCTCTCAGCCCTGGCGCTGCTTGTGCTTTGAGTTCTCGCAGATCACCCGCACCACCCCGCGGCGGTGAATGACCTTGCACTTGTCACAAATCTTCTTTACCGATGCACGAACCTTCATAACAACTCCTAAACTCTGTCCCCTGTTGCCTGCACCTTACCGCTACTTGTAGCGGTAAACAATTCGCCCGCGCGAAAGATCGTACGGACTCAACTCAATCGCAACCCGGTCTCCCGGAAGAATGCGGATGAAGTTCTTTCTCATGCGTCCCGAGACATGCGCC
>JBAUHD010000146.1:0-3710 GCA_049680085.1 Acidobacteriaceae bacterium | reverse complement strand
ACAGGGCGCGCGAAGCTCCGAACGTCGTGCGGCTCCGAATGCGCGGCCATATGAATGAGCTGCGGCAGCATCCAGACAATGCAAATTCCCAGCAGCGCCATCCCTCCGCGAAACATCTTCACAGTTCCGCGATACCAGGCTCTCCGCCAGAACCACAGCACCACCCCAATAACCATGCAGACCAGAGCCAGCCATACCGGCTTGATCAGATGCACGTTGATGTATCCCTGCCCCACAAAGAAGGCCCACGCCTGCGTGAATAACCCCGCCGCGACCACTGTCCACGCCAGCGTCATCCCCTCCGCGTCAAAGCGGTCAAGCAGCCAGAACACGGCGACGCAGACCAGGCACACCACCGCCAGGTCAATCGCCACCGCGCCATACACCGAGTTCATCGGCAGCATGCGGTGGTGAAGATCAGTGTGCAGCGGCGACAGATGCGGCCACGCATAACGAAGCATCAGCAAAACGCCGGCCCCGCAGCCCTCAAGCCACAAACGCAGCCCGCCTTTGCGAGCAGTTACAGCCTTCGATGGATCGAGCACGTCCTGCGTCATTTCACTTCCAGCAGAAAAAGACCCCGCCCGTTCTTCAGACGCTCCTGCTCTACAACGGTGAAGTACGGCGCAACCGCCGCCGTAAATAAGCCCTCATTCAGATGTCCGTAAAGCTCATCCCGTCCGCGCACCAGCTCCGCAAAGCGCGGATCGCTCGCCGGAACCCACTCCACCACTGCCCAGCGCGTCGTCAGGTCGCGCAGCAGCGCGGCCACTTCCACCAGCGGAATCTGGTCCGTCACCAGCAGATGATGAATCAGCCCCAGCATCATAACGCAGTCAAACCGCCCCTGCGTGCGATCCAGCAAACTCAGCCACTCCCGATTGCGCCACCCCACCGCCGGAGTGGGCCGCGCCGGATCAGCGAGAATCGGCTGAATGGAAGCCCGCTTCTCCGAGGCTTCCTTCCAGTTCCGCTCGCTCGCTCCCAGGTCCGTATCCCATCCCACAACGCTCGCGCCCGCCTCCGCCGCAATGCGGGAATACACCCCCGTATTCGCGCCTAGATCCAGAACGCGCCGCGGCCCGGCGCGCCGCAGCGCCTCGCGCACAAACGCCTGCTTCTGTGTGTGGTCCTCGTCCGTGTAGTGGTCCGCGCTTTCCGGATACTGGCTCCATCGGGAATCATGCCCTGCCGGGTCCAACTGCCTCAGCTGCGCACGCAGCCGCTTCAGCGTGCGTCGCAGCACCGCCGCCGCCACCTCCGGAGCCTGCCGCAAGCGCGTAGTTACCGCGGACGGCTTGCTGCGTTTCTCAAAAAGATAAGGCAGCGTTACCAGCGATCGAAACGGCGACCGCCACCGCTGCGCGCCTCCCAGATGCGGATACAAATCCGCCGGCTCATACCCATCCCGCTTCTGCATGCTCGCCGCCAGCGGCCAGCCCAAATAGCGATAGGCCGCCAGAGGCAGCAGAAACGTCCGCACAAACTGCGCATACGCCAGCCAGAGCGGGCTTTGCAGGTCGCGCGCGTCAACCGACAACACATCCACAAACACCGGCCGCGTGCCCTCAAACAGCACATTCAGCGGAGTCGCGTCCTTCAGAATCAGCCCCTCGCCCACCAGCGCCTCGCACAGGTCCAGCGTAAGCTCGCCCGCGGCCATCCACGCTTGCGGCGTCCACTCCCAGGGGTAGGAAGGAAAAAAGACCCGCGGATGCTCCAGAAGCAATTCGCCCGGCCCCGCGCCGGCGGCTTCCGTCGTCGCAATCAGCCGCCCATCGGAAACCCACCGCCGCGCCAGCGGCGAGCGCAGAAACCGCAGCGCGGCCTCCGCCATCTCCGGCTTCACGCGCCGATGGACTACATCGCCTTCGATTTTTAGAGAGCCGGCAGGATCACGAAACGTTGCAATGGCGGTGGGCGCCTCCACCATCATTCGTGGGGTCCAGTCTCAGTTTCGTCCCCGGTCTCGGCATCGTCCGTAATCTCAACCGCCGGGCTGCCCATCCGGAAGAGCTTCCGGATCTTGGCGCGCAACACGAACAGCGCGCCCACCAGCATGGAGCCGCCAACCTGGAGAAACAGCAGCCCCGATCCGGGATCAACGTAGGCGTTCGCCGGCTTGACCGCGGCGATCAGCAGCACGATGACCTGGAACAGGCAAAAGGAGTACCACGCGAAGCGTTTCCACTGATGCATAAAAAAATCCGCCGGGCGCGAACCGGGCCTTATCTCACTTTACTCCCCGATCAAAGAAGCTTGAAACAAAAAACGCGAATCACCAGCCCCGCCTCTTGCCTGTAAAATAGACGAGCAGCCTCTAAGAAAAGACGACTATGGCAACCCAATTAGATAGCGCCCTTACCCAGAAGATCGAAACCGCCGCTCTGGCGGCCAACCTCATCGTCCTCTCCGCCGAACCCGGCGAGGACTCCAGTGGCCATCCCACCGCAAAATTCCGGCTCGGACTCGCCCACGACAAAGGAACCGATCGCGGCCTCACGCTCGAACTCAGCGAGGCCTTCGACTTCCACCAGCCCGAACTGCTGCCCGAGATGACCTCGCATCTTCGCGAGGAGGCTCGCCGCCTCCAGAATCCGCGCCCCGATGTCTCCGTCACCCTGGCCGGGCTGCCCATTCGCTTCAGCGGATTTCGCTGGCCCTTTCACCGCTCCGCCTCGGGTGCCGACTCCTACGTCGTCCACGGAATCGTGCATCTCGAAGATGGCCAGAACTCCCCTCTGCACACCCTGGTTTCCGCCAGCATGACCGTCACCTTCGCCGAAATCGTCGCCGCGCCCGAGCAGCCCTACGCCGAAACTTTTATCTACAACGCCGTCCGCAAAACCCTCGACCAGGGCCAGCTCGAGCTGCTCAAAAGCGGAAACCGCCAGCCCGTCCCCGTCACCACCCGCTATTACTCCCGCTGGCAGAAGAAATTCTTTTTTACCGACACCACCGACGCCATCCGCCAGGAATATCTCGCCCTCAAGGTCTACTGGCTCTCCGGTGCGCTCGGCAACAACGGCCCCGTCTGGATCGCCGACCCTCGCGACGCGCAGTACCTCAATACCTCCGAAAATGACCTGCTCACCATGGCCGGCCATCTCGCTCAGCAGGGACTACTGAAACTCGACGGAGATAACGCAACCGCCACCCCGTCACTGCTGGCCCGCGCCGAGCAATACCGCGACAAACTCGACAAGGCCCTCGAAGCCACCAAGCCCACCTTCAACGAGGAAATGCGCCACGGCCACACCAATATGTAGCCCGGCGCCTCCGGAAAAACTGTCAAGAGGCAAATCACGCAAGTTGCTCATTCCACAACAAAGATAGTTCCCCCAACCCTGCATTTGAATTTCCCTGATTGAGTAAAATAGAAGTAGAACCAAAAACCAGAAGGACCGCCCACCAGCGGTTCTCAGGCTGGTGGACGAGATGTGTTTTTTGAAGGGGACGGGCTTCGGCCCGTCCATAATTGGCCTGAAATCCATGCGGCTTTAGCCGCTGAGGAACGGCGTTCGCCGTCTTCAAAACTCAGGTTTTTGGGAAGCGCACGGCTTCACAGCTCGCTGAAAAACTCGTTTTTGTATCAGGGCACGACTTCAGTCGTGCCGTAAACCGTCCAGAATGAATGTGGGCTTTAGCCCCTGCGCGCTGTTGGCCGATGCCGGGCCAAGAAATTGACATAACCCCTTTGTTCTCAGGAT
>JBAUHD010000145.1:0-4094 GCA_049680085.1 Acidobacteriaceae bacterium | reverse complement strand
GGGTGGCGAGGGCGATTGAGGACGGAAAGTACATCGGCTGGCTCACCGCCGACGGCGACCACGTCGTTGCTGGAGCCGGGCTCATGATCCACGATTGGGCTCCGCACCCGCTCGACCCGCGGTCGGCCCATCGCGGCTACCTGCTCAATGTTTATGTGGAACCCGAATATCGTCGCAGGAAGCTGGCCAGCCATCTGATCGAGTTGGCGTTGGCGGAGGCCCGCCAGCGCCGGATTCGGGTGGTCGCGCTCCACTCGACAGAGGCCGCCCACCGTTTGTACGAAAGTAACGGCTTCCGCAGTACCAACGAGATGTTCTATGTGGAGCCGGTGGAACCTTAAAAGCACCTTTTAGCTACTAGCCGCCAGCTTTAAGCTCTTACGGCGGGCTTCGCCACCCGTCGAATTTCCCTGCCCGAATCGCGGCGGCCAGCCGCTCGATGTCTCCGGAGAGTACCCGGTCTTCGGTCAGCGGCGCGACAATCTCCCTCACCGCCGCCGCCGCGCGCCCCACTTCCCGAGCCGGCTTCAGCGGAAGCCGGTACTCCAGTCCCTGCGCTGCCGCCATCAGTTCAATGGCCAATGCGTGCTCGGCGTTCTCGACAATCTGCCGCAGTTTGAGCGCAGCGGTCATGCCCATCGAAACATGGTCTTCTTTGCCCCCCGAAGTGGGCACGGAGTCCACGCTGGCTGGATGCGCCAGCACCTTGGCCTCGTTGAGCATGGCCGCCGCCGCCACGTGGGCGATCATCATGCCGGAAGAGACGCCGGCGTGAGGAGACAGGAACGGGGGTAGCCCCTCGTTAATGTCCGGATTGATGAGCCGGTCGATGCGGCGCTCGCTGATGCTGATCAGGTCGGTAAGGGCGATGGCGGCGTAGTCGAGCGCGAGGGCCAGCGGCGCGCCGTGGAAGTTGCCGCCGGAGATGATCTCGGCTGCGTCAGCGAAAATCAGCGGATTGTCGGTGGCGGAACCGGACTCGACCTCGATGACCTGGCGAACATGCTCCAGCGCACCGCGCGCCGCGCCGTGAACCTGCGGCATGCAGCGCAGGCAGTAGGCGTCCTGCACGCGCGGATCATTGTGGCGGTGCGACTCCCGAATTTCACTGTCCTCCAGCAGCCACAGCAGATGCTCCGCCGCCGCGATCTGTCCGGCGTGAGGCCGGGCCGCGTGAATGCGCTTGTCGAAAGGCGCGGGAGTTCCCCGCAGGGCCTCCAGCGACATGGCTCCGGCAAGGTCAAAGAGCCGCACTACCCGCAGCGCACGCGCGAGAGCCAGCGCGCCCACTCCGGCCATGGCCTGGGTGCCGTTCAGCAGAGCCAGACCCTCTTTGGCGGCGAGACGGAGGGGAGTGATCCCGGCCTTTTGCAGTGCGGTTGACGAGGCGAAGCGCGCGCTGTCGAAAAAGGCCTCCCCCTCGCCGATGAGGGCCAGCGCCAGGTGGGCCAGCGGAGCCAGATCACCGCTGGCTCCGACCGAGCCGCGCGCCGGGATGACCGGGTGGACCCGCGCGTTGAGCATGGCGGCCAGTGTTTCGACGACGACAGGGCGGACGCCGCTCAGGCCCTTGGCCAGAACGTTGGCGCGCAGCAGCAGCATGGCGCGGACCTCGTCTTCGGGGAGCGGATCGCCGATGCCGCAGGAGTGGCTGCGGACAAGATTATGCTGCAGGGCTTCGAGTTGGCCGGGCTCGATGCGCATGTCACTGAGCTTCCCGAATCCGGTATTGATGCCGTAGGCCGTGTCGCCGCGCTCGAGCAGTTTTTCCACCACGGCGCGGGAGGCGGCCATGCCGGGATAGGCGCGGGCGGCGATGGAGACGGGGCGGCCCTCCACCGAGACGGCTACGATTTCGGCCAAAGAAAGGGGACGTCCATCGAGTTCCAGATTCGTCATCAAGCCACCGGGAGAGAACGGATCATTGTAGTAGAAGGGGCTGGATGGACGGATCCCAGGCGTTCAAGATACGTCGGGGCGTTCCAGGCCGCGCGCCGCTTTCGCTTTCTTCTGTGTTTCAGGGATGGTCTTTTGGCGCGCCCTGTACCGTATCCTCTAAACTCGATACTCTGCTTTCATGAAGCTCTCGCACTATGACGAAGAAGGCCGCGCCCGCATGGTGGACGTGAGCGGGAAGACCGCGACCCGGCGCACTGCGGAGGCCAGCGCGTTCGTGGCCATGTCGCCCGCGGTTCTGGAGGCGCTGCCGCGCAACCCCAAAGGCAATCCTCTGGAGATTGCCCGCTTCGCTGGAATCCAGGCGGCCAAGCGGACTTCGGAGTTGATTCCGATGTGCCATCCGCTGCCGCTGACGCATGTGGACGTGGCGACGGAAATTGTGGAGGGCGGAGTGGCGATCACGGCAAGCGCCGCGACGACCGCCCAGACGGGAGTGGAGATGGAGGCGCTCACAGCGGCTTCCGTGGCCGCGCTCACCATTTATGACATGTGCAAAGCGCTGGACAAAGGGATCGTGATTCGCGAGGTTCGGCTGGAGAAGAAAACCGGGGGCAAGAGCGGGGAGTACGTGAGGAAGTAGGGATTAGGCAATAGGCAATAGGCAATAGGCAATCGTGCAACGCTGCAAAGACTGGATTTAGTGCGGGCGATTCTTGCCCTGATCGCGTATATCCCGCAGCAGCTTGATGCCTTTGGCGTCGAGGACCATGCGGACGATTGTGGCGATTACGGCAATTCCCGCGCAGATTTCAGCGATCAGACGGACATTCATCGGAATCCCTGCTGTCATGATAGCGCCGGCGGACCGGTCCTTCCTTATTTGCTAATGGCTAGTTGCCAGATACACCCCGAACCACTCGCGATCGTCGGTCCAGCGGCGGGTTACGGTGAAACCGGCGCGCTCGATGATGGCTCCGATGCTCTCCGGCGTGAATTTGTAGCTGTTTTCGGTGTGGATGGTTTCGCCGCGCGCGAACGCGACCTCCAGATCGAGCGCGGGAACGGTGACGCGCTGGGCGATGCGGCTTTCGAGGTAAATCTCGATGCGGGATTGGTCCGGATTCCAGCGCGCCAGGTGGCGGAAGAGGCCGGGGTTGAAGTTTGCGCCCAACTCGCGGTTGATGCGGGTGAGGATATTTTTGTTGAACGCCGCCGTGACCCCGGTCGCGTCGTTGTACGCGGGGAGCAGAGTTGACTCGTCCTTGGCGTGATCGACGCCGAGAAGCAGAAGGTCGCCGGGCGCGAGCTTTTTGTGGACCTCGCGGAGAACGTTTACGGCGTCGGCGGGCTCGAAGTTGCCGATGCTGGAGCCGATGTAGAGGACCATGCGGCGTCCCGCCGATGGTATGTCCGCGATGCCGCGCGTGTAGTCGGCGACGCGCGCCTGGACGCGGACGCCGGGGATTTCTGATTCGAGATGCTCCGTCGCGGCGACGAGCGCGGTTTCTGAAACATCAATGGGGACGTAATCGACCGTGCCCTGGCGGCGGACGGCGGCCTTAAGGAGCAGGCCGGTTTTTTCCGCCGTGCCCGCGCCGAGTTCGACGATGGTGAGGGGGCGAGTGCCGGCGTGCTCCAGAATTTCGTCCGCGTAGCGTGCAAAGAGGGCGCGCTCGGTGCGGGTGAGGTAGTACTCGGGCAGGCGGGTGATGGCCTCGAAGAGGCGCGAGCCGGCTTCGTCGTAAAACAGCCATGGCGAAAGGCACTTTGGATTTGCGGCGAGGCCGCGCAGGACTTCTGCTCCGACGGCGGTGGACGCGGCCTCAGGCAAGGTAATGACGGAAGAGAGTGCGGGCATCGTGGGTCTCCGGTTACTGCTGTCGATTGGCCAGGCGCACACCGCTGAGCTGCCAGCGCGACGCGGGCGAGAAGAAATTTCTGTAGGTGGCGCGAATGTGCGACGCGGGAGTGACCGCCGACCCGCCCCGCAGGACCATCTTGTTGCTCATGAATTTTCCGTTGTACTCGCCCAGAGCGCCGGGCAGCGCGGCATAGCCGGGATAGCCCAGGTACGCGCTTGCCGTCCACTCCCACACGTCCCCGAACATTTGTTGCAATCCGCTACCGGCCTTCGCCGCCGCGGGATGCAGCGCCCCCGATTCCAGCAGATTGCCCTCGACCGGAACCCCGGAAGC
>JBAUHD010000144.1:0-2170 GCA_049680085.1 Acidobacteriaceae bacterium | reverse complement strand
GCACCTGGGCTCTCTGGATTTTTCCAAGCTGCTGCTGACAGAGGCGAAAGTCGCGGTCAGCCCCGGCATCGGCTTCGGCGAATATGGAGACGGCCACGTCCGCTTTTCGCTCATCGAAAACGAGGAGCGGACGCGGCAGGCGTTGCGCGGTATCCGGCACATGTTCCAGAAGGACGGAGTGCTGCTACAGGCCGCTGCTCACTAACGCGAGGCCGCCTTCGCAATCAGGTTGGTGGTGCTGAATCCTTCCACGGTGGGGACGATTTTCACCCGTCCCCCCCAGGAGCGGACTTCCTTTGCGCCGACCACGGTTGATTCGTCATAGTCGCCGCCCTTCACAATCACGTCAGGCCGCAGCGCTTCAATCACCGCCAGCGGCGTGGGCTCGTCAAAGATGACCACCGCGTCCACAACCGACAACGCGGCCAGAATGCGCGCGCGCGCGTTCTCCCCGGCCACCGGCCGCCCCGGCCCCTTCAGCTTCTTTACCGAAGCATCGCTGTTGATGGCGACGACGAGGCGATCTCCGTCCCGTCGAGCTTCTTCCAACAGCGTGATGTGACCGATGTGCAGCAGGTCGAAACAGCCATTGGTGAAGACGATTTTTTCCGCCGCGGAGCGCCAGGTGGAAACCCGGGCTTTGAGTTGGCCCAGATTCAGAACCTTTTCACCCGCGCGCAGGCCGATCTCCGGCATCAGGCCGGCGAGCAGCTCGTCTCGATTCACCGGAACGGTGCCCACCTTGCTGACCACAATGCCCGCCGCCATGTTGGCGAGTGCGAGCGAAGTTTCCATGTCCAGGTTGCTGGCGCTTGCCAGCGCCAATGTGGCGATGACGGTATCGCCCGCGCCTGAAATGTCAAAAACCTGCCGGGCCGCCGCGGGCGATATGGTTTGCGAATCAGCGCGCAGCACGGCGATTCCCTTCTCGCTGAGGGTCACGGTGAGATATTCCAGACCGAGTTTCTGAACCAGCTCTCGACCGGCGGCTAGAATTGTTTTCAGGTCTTTGGCGGGGACTCCGGTTGCGGTGGAAAGCTCGTGGAGATTGGGGCAGATGGTGGTGGCGCCGCGATAACGGCGGAGATCGCGCTGCTTGGGGTCGATGAGCACCGGCACGCCGCGCCGGCGCGCGCTCTGAATCAGCCGTTGGCAGATATCCTCCGAAAGCACGCCCTTGGCGTAATCGGAGAGCACCAGAACGCTGGCCGAGGCGAGCGCCGCTTCCACCTTCCCGGCCATCTCTTCATAGGCGGCTTCGGAATAACTCCCGGTCTCTTCGGTATCGAGGCGCAGCATCTGCTGACTGCCGCCCAGAATCCTCAGTTTTGATGTTGTGGGGTGAGTGGCGACAACAGTGAGTTCCGCATCGATTCCCGCTTTTGCGAGACACGCCCGCAGGCATTCCCCATCGGCGTCACCGCCCTGGAAACCAAACAGCGATGCCTTGGCTCCCAGCCCCGCAATGTTCATGGCGACATTGGCCGCGCCGCCCGGTTGCTCGCTACGATGGCTTGAGCGCACCACCGGTACCGGAGCCTCGGGAGAAACGCGCTCCACGTCACCCCAGATGTAGCGGTCGAGCATCACATCGCCCACCACGAGAACGCGGACCTCGCGCCAGTCCTGTTCGATGAGTTGAATCACGCGGTGCAGGTCGCGGATCATGGGGCGATACTCTCGTTTTCAAGGGCGCGCGCTTCGCAGACGCTGGCGTCCACCCAGTCGCAAAGCATGTGCCCGCAGAGAATGTGCGCTTCCTGAATCCGGGCGGTGTTCTTCGACGGCACGCGCAAAGTCAGTTCGGCGATCTCCCCCGCGGTTCCACCGCCGGCTCCGGTGAACGCGACGGTGAGCGCGCCAATTTCCCGAGCGGCCCGCAGGGCGGCGCAAACGTTGGGACTGGTTCCCGAAGTTGAAATACCCACCAGGATGTCGCCTTTGGCGCAATGCGCTTCCACCTGGCGGCGAAAGACTTCCTCAAAGCCATAGTCGTTGGCCACTGAGGTCAGGATGGAGGTGTCGGTGGTCAGCGCCATCGAGGCCAGCCCGCCGCGCTCGCGGCGAAAGCGGCCCACAAACTCCGCCGCCATGTGCTGCGAATCCGCCGCGCTTCCTCCATTGCCGCACCACAGAACTTTCCCTCCGGACAGAATCGCCTGCGCCATCG
>JBAUHD010000143.1:0-5010 GCA_049680085.1 Acidobacteriaceae bacterium | reverse complement strand
GGCGGATGTGAAACTGGCAATTGGAACGGTTCGGGTCGGGAAAAACCGCAGGTTTGGCCGCTGATCCCAATCGGCCCCTGGGCAGCCGTAACGTTCCTTCGCAGTCAGGAAAAATCGCCAGTTGTACTCGATCCATGTGGGCCAGGTCCGCCTCCGCATGTCCATGGATGTACAGAAGGAAAATCTGAATACGGGAGTCAACCAATTCCGCACGGGCGCCCGATCCTAACTTGAGCTTTCTCGTAAAGGCACGATCCACGGGGATATCCGTGAACTGCAAATGGTCCGTATCGCTACTGTGTGTGGACAGAAAAACCAAGTCCAGGCCCCGAGCGGTAACCTGGCTTTCATCCGAGATTTCAAGCTCAAATATCTTCAGCCGGTTGAGCCGCGCACGAACTCGCTTCAGATGAAACTCGGAGTTGCTCGTCGTGAAACCATCCACGTCAAGATTGCCCCGTAATTGCCACATCGGGTGAGCGGTACCCGCAGGAACCATCGTGGAGCGGCGAACAATGATATGAGCCGGCCCATCGCAATGAAGGCCGCTTGTGCCATTCGGTGCGCCATCCGGATCGGAGATCACAAGATGCACGTCGTCTAATTCGAAGGTCGCGCCCGCCGCGACACGGATGGGTCCGTGAAGGTCCAGAGTCATGTCCTTTAGCGTGACCTTGCCCTGCACGAACAATTCACCGTCATGACGAAACTCGCCGGGACCCGTCAAAACCGCGCCATCATGCAGCGGAGGCAGCGGCCTTTCCGCCGCGGCAATTGCCGGAAGCAGCGTCACACCCACGAGAAATAACGCGCGAAACCACATACTCAACCTTGTCGGGAGGATACCGGCGGCAGGGGGGCTTTCGGACATCGATTTTGGAATTTTTCGATCAGAATTATGGCATGGTGGAGCACACTCGGGCCGGGATCTTCGTGTACTCCAACCAAGAACCAATTCGAGCAATTCTTTGTAACAACGCCGGTCAATGGACGCGCAGCAGCATTTTGAGCGTATCCCCTGGCGCGTTCGCCATGCGATCGAAAGCTTGCTGCCCCTGATCGAGCGGCATCTCCCTGGTCCAGGGCATCAGGTCGATCTCGCCCGCCTTCAGCAACGCCAGCGAGCGTTCGAAATCCACGTGCGTATACGCAAATGACATGGCTACGCGGTGCTCTTTGCGAATGCTGGCGACAAAGTCGATCTCGCTGCGCTCCTGGCTCAATCCAAGCAGCATGACCAGACCGCCGGGTCGGCACAGATCGAAAGCCGCCTGACGCGCGGCGCCCGTGCCGGACGCATCGAGCACGAGGTCCAAACCGCGGCCCGCAAAGCGGCGCGCCTCCGCGCGGCCTTCGTCGGTGGAGACGTTGATGGCCAGCGTAGCGCCCATCCGGCGCGCTACATTCAGGCGAACGTCATTCACATCCAGTACCAGCACTTCGCGCGCTCCAATCCGCAGCGCGGTGAGCAGTGCCAGAGAACCCATCGTTCCTCCGCCGACGATGCCCATGCGAAAAAAGGGTGCGGGCGCGGCAAGGCGCAAGAGATGCACGATATTGGCAAGCGGCTCGGCCAGGAGCGCGCGCTCGTCCGTGAGTGTATCGGGAATCTCGAATACCTGCGCCTCGGGCAGAGCAACATACTCGGCAAAGCAGCCGGCCGTGCGATCCATGCCAAGCAGACGCCAACTGGGGCAGAGGTTCTGCGTCCCGCTGAGGCAGGTCGCGCAACGGCCGCAACTGATCAGCGGATTGACAACGACGCGCCGGCCGTCGGGCGTGCGGCCGACCAACTCATGACCGAGAACCAGCGGAGGAATGCGGCGGCGGCTGTGCCCCAGAAATCCCGAAAGGTCTGAGCCGCAAATGCCGGCGGCCACGACAGCAATTTCGGTTTCCCCCTGGAGCGGGGTGGGTCTGGCCACGTCCTGCATTTCCACCTGCCGGGATGCGGTGTATACCAATGCGCGCATGCAATTCTCCTGGCCGGGACCGGCTTACATCAAGACGCCCAGCTGTACAGATTCTGACGTGCTCCACCGCTGCGGCTGTTTCGCGTACGCGCGCGGCGTGCAGTGCATGTACTTCTTGAAGACAGATGCAAAATAAGCGGGGTTGCAAAAGCCGCACTGATAGGCAACCTCAGCGACATGCAGACGCGGGTCCAGCAGCAGCCGCTTGCCCATCTCCAGTTTCTGGCGGATCAGATACTCTTCCAGCGTGTGGCCCGTGGTGCGGCTGTAGACGCGGCCCAGATGTCCCGCGGAGAGCTTCATCTCTTTCGCCAGGGTATGCACCGTGACCTTTTCAGGCCCGGTTTCGCGGATCATGCGCTGTATCTCCGTCACAATTTTCTCTTCGCGCTGGCTGAAGAGCTGCACCACTTGCAGGCGCAGTTGCTCGGCGAGATTACGGAATGTCTCCGCCATGGCGAAAGAACTGGGCGACGCCATGATAATTTGCACAGCTCGTTCCCGCGCCGCGCGGATGGATTGCGCGTCGGCGCCTAAATCAACAACTTCGCGTGTGAGGTGTTCGCAGGCCCAGGTCAGCAGACCCCGCGCCTGCTCCAGGTGCGCAGCGCCGCCCGCCGGCGCCGCGGCCGATAAAAATTCACGCAGCACGGCGCTCATTGTGGCCGCATCGCCGGCATGCAGAGCCTTCAGCACGCGGTCGAAGGCTTGAGTGGGATCCTGCTGGCGTTCCGGCATGGCCTCAAACCAGTTCAGCGTCGAGTGGCCGGCACGCAGCGCAGACATGGCCTCGTGATACGCCGTCAGCAATTCCGCGGGTTCCCGATGCTGCCCGCTGATGCCGACGCGCGCCCCGATCAGCCCATGCGACCGCGCGATTCGCAGGAGCATCTGAGCCATCTCATCCAGCAGCAGCCGCTCCTGACTGGAGATCCGCGAACGCTGGCTGGTGAAAATGCAAATCTCCCCCGGCGAGATCACCCTGGTCAGCGTATTCGGCCAGCTCTTGCATCGATCCTCGATCACCTGCGCGATCCGCGCCATCTTCAATTGGCTGTCGAGGGCCTCAGGCAACATCCGATCGGGGGCGCGGGGAGGCGCGGCCTCGGCGGGTGCGCGTTCCACCGAATCCTGCAAGCGCAGCAGCAGAACGCGATCGGGAAATCGCTGCAGCCCCAGGTTGCGGGCAAGCGCGCGCAGACTGTCCAGACTGCAGGCCTCGCTTCCGACCTGGCCGGAGAGCAGCTTTTCGATCAGCTCACGGCGATCGAGCGCCATCTCCCGCTCCCGAATCTGCTGCAGCTCGCCCATCATCCCGAGGCGTTTCCAGGCATTGGCGAGGTAGCGCGCGAACACTTCCAATATCTGCACCATCTCCGCCACCTGCGCGGTGGTCACCACAGGCACGCGGAAATACGCTTCCTCCAGCCGCGCCAGATCGATATGCGCTTGACCGGCCAGAGCGTCTCGAACCCGCGCAAAACCCTCGGCGGTCGGAGCTTCCGTGAGCACCTGTCCGCTGAACAGCGTGCCCAGGTACCGTTCTTCGCAGATCACCGGCACAGCTATGTCTGTGAGCCCAACATGGCAGGGGTAGACCTGGGTTCGCCCGGTGGCACAGCAGCGCGCTTTCGCCGGCTTGTCGCTGCGTGCGCAGGTCTGTTCCTCATGCGTTCCAAAGCCATGCACCAGATCGCAGAAAAGCGTGCTCGGGCTGGGCGAACTGCGCCCCGGAGCATAGGCCCCCGCAGGCTGGAGCTGCACCAGCGCATCTTCTGTCTTAACGCTCGTCTGCTGCCCGGGGTCAGGCAGTTCCAGGTCGTCGGCCCACATCAGTTCCACATTGCGGATAGGGCTCGAGCTGTTCAGCAGCACGAGGAAATACTCGAACAGCTCAATGTCTTTTTCGAATTCCTGCTTCAGCGCCTCGCTTAGAACCGCCTGTTGCTTTTTCATGGGAACTCTAGTGGGTGTTGGCCTAGCGATGTCATTTTATCCGCAACTCAGGACAGTTGGATCATGGAAAATCAACAGGCAACACTAAATTAAAGTGATTCCTACTGAAATTCCGGCCACGCTTCGCTGACTCACAGGTTTTCATGGATGGGCACGAATCGTGAGGCCCCCGTCAACAACCAGGCACGTCCCGGTTATCCAGTCGGATTGCGCGCTCGCCAGGTAAGCGACCGCCGAGGCCACATCTTCCGGCTTGCCGCGCCTCCCCAGCGGATGCAGCGCCTCCGCCTCCCGCCCCACTTTGTCGGGGTCGCTCACGGTGCGCAGCCACTCGTCCCACATCGGCGTATCGATGTATCCGGGGCAAATGGCGTTGACGCGGATCCTGTGCGGCGCCAGTTCCAGTGCGAGGTTGCGCGTCAGCGCCACCAGTCCCGCCTTCGAGCAGGCATACGGGATGGCATTGGGAAAGGCGTGATCGGCATGAATGGAACTGATGTTGACCACCGCGCCGCCTGTTGCGGAAAACAGAGGCGCCAGCGCCTGCACGAGTAGCAGCGGCGCGCGAAGATTGACCGCCAGCACGCGGTCGAAGACTTCTACCGTGACCTTGTCCAGGGGGAGATCGAACTCGATCCCGGCGTTATTGACCAGGACATCGACTTTGTTCTGGCTAAGCGCGATCTGCGCTGCCAGATTTCCGATCGCTGCCGGGTCGGCTAAATCGGCAACCACAGACTCGACGGCCCACTCATGCGTGCTGCGCAGGGCCTGTGCAGTCTCGTGCAGGGCCGCGGGATTGCAGTCGACCAGCATCAGCCGCGCGCCGCACCTGTGCAGATGTTCCGCGATAGCGCGCCCAATGCCCCGCGCCGCACCGGTGACAACGGCGAACTGATCCGTGAATGCGTCTTTCATGGCTTTCCTGGTGTCTCCGGTTTCCCTGCTCGCTGATTTTTGTTCGAGGCCTCAACGAAGACCAGTTCCGAACTCAATGGCATGAGCAGTTGGACCGCCAGGCCTCGCCCCATCAGTTCGCGTCCCGTGACTTCGCGATCCGGCCCGCTGCCATCCTGAAAAT